>CAUPHX010000083.1:0-10220 GCA_963511125.1 uncultured Deefgea sp.
AAATGTCTTGAGCGAACTCAAAACATTCCATTTGGAGTGTAAGCACTTGTTTGACTGGCAAATCAAGCACTCACACTCATCGGCTGTATTTTGTTAAAGATCAGTGGCTTAGACACCGAAACTGGCTAGAAAACTGCTTGTTTCGTTTGCTGTGTCAGCAGCAGAGAGGCCGAAATATACGGCAACCCCGCAGACCCGTCAACACCTACGTACAAATAAAATCGATGCAAAGCGATAAGTCATTGATTTTTATAGAACAGAATCTTTCAAAATCTCGACCTAGCCTTTTCATTCATATTGACTATGATTCAAAACCTAATGCACTTTAGGCGCGAGTAATGCTTAAACCACTACAAGAATGGATCTGCGATACCTGTGGCAAGACAATTTCATCACCAGAAGACGGTTATGTGATTTGGCGCCACGATATGGATCAGCGCGACTTCGACTTTAAGATCGTTCATAAATTTGTGTGCGAGCCGCCCTCATTCCCATCGTCAGTACCACTCACCGAGTTTCTAGGCTCTAAGGGCAGCACCTATCTATTGTCATTTATTAGCCTAGGAAAAATCAAAGCACGTGGTCGCTATCGAAACTACTGTCACGTCCTCGACTTTGATGAGTTTGTTGATTTCTATCGGCGAGTGCAAATCCCGTATTATGAAGAGGCGAGAAAGAAATTCAATAATCCTGCGCTACTGGCAGCAATGGAAGACGCTAGTGAACTGTACCCCTATCAAGAAGACGTTCTGAAGCAAATCATTGAAAAGTACTAGCAGAACACTCCGCATAGCATTGAGCTGAAGATACAAAAACAGAGCATCCATCAGCCAATCAGAACACAGCTAAAAAAACAAGCTAACAAAAATGCCCCACAATATGCGGGGCATTTTTAACTACAAAGCCAATGCTGTTCAATCTGAAATATTACGAACCAATACGACCGCCATCATCTTTAGTAATCACGATGGTTGCCGAACGTGGGCGCTTGCCTGCGCCGTACCCGGCGTTACTTGGCCATTGGCTAGTGTATTTGCTCGGATCAGCCACATCGGCCATCTTGGTACCTTCACCTGGATGCTGAATATTGATAAAAATCGCCTTGCCATCTGGTGTTTCGCAGAAACCGGTAATTTCACAATCTTTAGGGCCAACTAAAAAACGCTTAAGTTTGTCTGCCGCAGGCGTCGCACCAACATGTGTCATAACATCATACTTACTACCATCTGCCTTGGTATAAGCGAGTGTTTTGCTTGTGCCATCACCTATTTTACCTGGTATAGCAGCCAGCATCATGCAATTGGTTACATCAGTGTAAGCACCATCATCGGTTTGAATCCAGCAAATACCGGTGTTTGCGCTAAATGCCAAGCCATCTGGCGAAGACATATCTTGATCATCGGTCAGATTCGATAGATTAATCATCCCTTTGTCAGCATCTGCCTCTGCACCAAAAACAAACACATCCCAAGCAAACGTGTTTACAGCTGCACCTTCTTTCGTGCGCAGAATGTGTCCATTCGGGTTGCCCCTCCCTTTTTTACCATCCACATCGGTATAAGCACGCGGATTTGCATTGTCCGGAACCAGCTTCGACGAACCTGTTGGATTCACATCGCGATTACTGTTATTGGTCAGTGTTTGGTAGTACTCACCCGTTATGGGATGAACGCCACCCCATTCAGGTCGATCCATTTTTGTGGCGCCAACCGCATCGGCAGCCACGCGGGTATTCACACAGATGTCAGCCAAGTCAGCAAATTTATACGCAGCGTAACCCGCGACAGCAGGATTTAGCATTGACAATTCAGCCCACTCACCCGTGCCATCCGCATTAAATTTAGCAACGTAGAGCGTACCTTCGTTAAGATACTTATCACCGACCGCGATGCGATTAATCGGATTTGCATCTGCTGCCGACCAACGTGCTTTTGACACAAATTTATACATATATTCATTGCGTGAATCATCACCCAAGTACACCGTCAACGGCTTACCGACCACAGGCAAACCAAAAGCCGCGCTTTCGTGAGCGAAACGACCCAATGCTGTACGTTTTTTCAGCGCCTTCGTTTTATCGTAAGCATCCATCTCAATGATGTAGCCTTGGCCATTCATTTCATTACGATAGTCATCACTACCATCTGCCGATACACCTAGCTTACTCACATTCCAGCGGGCATATTTATCCTCACGGCCACCCGTCTCCCAACCGTGGCGAGATGCAGCACCGGCATTGCGTCCATAACGCTTCAGTGAAACCACACTTTTATCATTACGTGCCATATCATCCGTTGCCACACGGTAAAAATAACCCGACCAATTTTCTTCGCCAGACAGGAACGTACCCCAAGGCGTTTTGCCCGTACCACAGTTATTAATCGTGCCGCGAGTTTTGCTGCCGTCTGGCGAGTATTTGGTTTTCAGCAACGCATTACCGCGCGCAGGGCCTGCAATTTCTACCTCGGTCAATGGTGTTACGCGGCGATTAAATGCCGATGCTTGCACTGTTGCCCATTTTTTATTAGTCGATTTAATTTCAACGACCGACAAGCCGTGAATGGCAACTTCTTTGTCTACTTCATCAGCAGGACGTGGCAAGGACGAAATACCACCTGTTGGATACAGGAAGAACGAAGTTCTAACTTCATCCGTCGTCGCCTCATGATTCATTGCCAATAAGCCACGATCAACGGCATTGACAGATGGCCGACCCGCCACATCCAAACCAAACCACTCCATACCATCATGATGGTCACCCGCACGATTTTCAAAATCAGCATCAGTGCCATCGTTATTGAATGCTGGCGTAGCAGCGGTTAATGGATCACCCAAGGCATAAATAATTTGGTAGCTATAACCTGCGGGGATCGCGACTTGATCCAAGGTGCTTTTAGCGACCGCAGCAAAACCCAAGCTAGTCACCATCGGTTTCAAAGACGAATTAGGTGCGACAGACGTTAAAGGTGACGCATTAACGGCAGATGCACTGCCCATCAACCCCAAGCTTGCCCCGCCCAAAACTGCAGCGCCAGACAAACCTAAACCCAAAAAACCACGACGATTAAGCAAACGCTGCTCTAAAACAGATTCAAACGTAGGATTAACAGAGGTGTTGGAATTTTCATCGTTGAAATTATTAGACTTAGACATTTGCTTTAATCGCCTTAGCGGTAAAAAAAGCGCTACTTTAGAGTGCCAATATGACAGGACAATGCCAAATCAATGACAGTTTAATGAATCATTCAAACCCAGCGAGCCAGCTAAAAAACTAACCGCGATCAATAGGTATTTTCGCCAATCCCTGTATTCATCAAGCTCAAAACAAAACACCCCAAGAAAAATCTCGGGGTGTTATTGACCAAAACCACACAATCTAACAATCAAGCAATAACGCCACGACGGCGAAACAATGGATTCGGTTGCGCCACGCTCGATTGATAATGCTCAGTAAAGTCATCCAAACCTTTCGCAGCCTCAACGATGTCTTTGTCGGCACGAACATCAAACGCAGTAAAACCGCAGCGCGATAAATAATTGATCGTATCTTTAAACACATCGCCCACGGCGCGCAACTCGCCTTTAAAGCCATGGCGCTCACGCAGCAAACGACCAATCGAGAAACCACGACCATCGGTGAAGGCTGGGAAATCACAAGCAATCATCGCAAAGGTATTCGCGTCAACTGGCAAGCTTTCTGGCTCATCATCCGGCGCAAAACATACTGCCACTTCACGGCCAGCCAACTCAGCTTGATTATTCAACCAGTATTGATACGGAACCAGCACAGCACCTTCGCTAGGAACAGATACCACACCCTCTTCATTGGCAACGACGCGAGTCCAACGGTTTTCAACCACTTCGCGGTTAATGATGACCTGAGGCGTCGCCACTTGAGACATTGAATTATCAAACATCCGCTTTCTCCCGACGATTTGGCTTGCCTTCGTACACTTTGGCTTTAAATGGCTCGGCACCGACGCGATCAAATACGTCGATAAACAGCTCTTCGCCAATTCGATTGGCGACAAATACATTCACAATCTTTTCGATCACATCGGGCATTTCATCTTGCGCGAACGATGGACCAAGCACTTTGGCCAAACTGGCGCCCTTGCCTTGACGGCCACCGAGCGACACTTGATACCATTCCGAACCGTTTTTATCGACACCCAAAATACCGATATTGCCGATATGGTGATGGCCGCAGGCATTCATACAGCCCGACATATTCATGTCGATTTCGCCCAAGTCGTGCAGATAATCCAGATTGTCGAAACGATCTTGAATCGCCAATGCGATTGGAATCGACTTGGCGTTGGCAAGCGAACAGAAATCACCACCTGGGCAGCAAATCACGTCAGTCAGCAAGCCAATATTCGGCGTCGCAAAGCCAATCGCTTTCGCCGCTTCCCACAAGGCAAACAATTCTGATTGCTTCACATCGGCCAAGATCAAATTCTGTTGATGCGACACCCGCAACTCACCAAAGCTATATTGATCGGCCAAATCAGCAACGGCAGCCAGCTGCGCTGAAGTCGCATCACCCGGTGCAACACCGTTCGGTTTCAAGCTCAAGGTCACAGCCGCGTAGCCCGCTTGTTTGTGCGCGAACACATTGCGCTCAACCCAACGGCCAAAGCCTTTGTTTTCTGCCTTTAGACGCGTGAATTCAGCATCGTCACCTGTAAATGCTTCATAAGCAGGCGCAGTAAAGAATTTATGGTTGCGAACGATTTCATCAGCGGTCAACGTCATCGGGCCATTTTTAGTAAACGCCCACTCTTGATCGACTTTCGCCCCAAACACTTCTGGCGTCATCGCTTTAACCAAAATCTTGATCCGCGCTTTGTATTTATTATCGCGACGGCCGTAGCGGTTATACACACGCAACACGGCATCGAGGTAAGTCAGCAAATGTTCTTGTTCAAGGAACGGTTTAATCAAGCTACCCACAATCGGCGTACGACCCAAACCACCACCAACGTACACTTCAAAACCCACCACGCCTTCCGCATTTTTAACGACATTGATACCCACATCGTGGACCAGAATCGCCGCGCGGTCTTCCACCGAGCCATTCACCGCAATTTTAAATTTACGCGGCAAGTGCGCAAATTCAGGGTGGAAAGTCGACCATTGGCGGATGATTTCACACCAAGGGCGCGGATCAACGATTTCGTCATGCGCCACGCCAGCAAACTGGTCGGTCGTGGTATTGCGAATACAGTTGCCGGAAGTTTGAATCGCGTGCATTTGCACCGTGGCCAGTTCAGCCAAAATATCCGGTACGTTTTCTAACGCAGGCCAGTTGTATTGAATGTTTTGGCGCGTCGTGAAGTGTGCGTAATCCTTGTCGTATTTTTTGGCGATTTCGCCGAGTTTGCGCATTTGACGGCTGGTCAAATGGCCATACGGAATCGCCACGCGCAGCATTGGCGCATGACGTTGTACATACAAGCCGTTTTGCAAACGCAAAGGGCGGAATTCGTCTTCGGTTAATTCACCGGCTAAATAGCGTTTTGTTTGGTCGCGATATTGGTCAACACGCTGATCCACAATCTGCTGGTCGTACTCGTCGTAAATATACATTGTTCAGTGATTCCGTAATGACGGCAAAATATGGGCGTAATGATACCAGCCTGCCCTTAGATTCTGAATGATTGTTTTTGTCTAAGATCGAACTTTTTTGGAATAAATGCCACCAGAAGGTCAAGTGGCATGAGACAAGCTACCGATACATTTTTGTTCATCTACCGCAACGGATGAAATCCCTTAGCCTTTACGTCATTGTAATGACATCGCAGCAGGTTTAAGCTTGCAGCTTTCTGCCATCAAAAAGAGCCGCCCACCATGAGCAGCCGCCAAGCAATTCGTCGCCTTGACTACACTCCTCCAAGCTACTTGATCGACCGTGTTGATTTAACTTTTGAGCTGTGCGATACCCACGCTAAAGTGATTTCACGCCTGATTATCAAACGGAACAAAGGGGTGAGCGCCGAAACGCCATTGGTATTGCACGGTGAAGAACTCACACTCGACGGCATCAAGCTCGATGGCGCGCCACTCAGCGCAGCGCAATATGTCGTTGATGACACGACATTAACGATTGCCAATATGCCCGATGATGGCATTCTGGAAATCGTCACCCGCCTGCTACCTGCGGAAAACACCAGTTTGATGGGCTTATACCAAAGCAACGGTAATTTCTTTACCCAATGCGAGGCCGAAGGCTTTCGCAAGATCACCTATTACCTCGACCGCCCCGACGTGATGGCCAAATTCACCACGACAATTATTGCGGATAAAACGAAATTTCCTGTCTTGTTATCAAACGGCAATCGCGTCGGCAGCGGCACGATGGACAAAAATCGCCACTGGGTGAAATGGGTCGATCCATTCAAAAAACCAGCGTATTTATTTGCGCTGGTTGCCGGCAAACTCGTCGTACTCGCTGGCACCCACACGACGCCATCGAAACGCAATATCAATATCGAAATTTACGTTGAACCGGGCAATCTGGACAAATGCCATCACGCACTCGCCGCCGCACAAAAAGCGATGGCTTGGGACGAGGAACGCTTTGGGCTGGAATACGATCTCGATACCTATATGATCGTTGCGGTCAGCGACTTTAATATGGGCGCGATGGAAAACAAGGGTTTGAATATTTTCAATACCAAGTTCGTCCTCGCCAAACCCGACACGGCCACCGATGTCGATTTTGACGGCATCGATTCAGTCGTCGCGCATGAATACTTCCACAACTGGACCGGCAATCGCGTCACCTGCCGCGACTGGTTTCAGCTTTCGTTAAAAGAAGGCCTGACCGTTTACCGCGATCAAGAATTTTCTAGCGACATCGGTAGCCGCGCCGTGCAACGCATTAGCAATGTGCGCGCGCTGCGCGAAACGCAATTTGCCGAAGATGCCGGCCCGCAAGCGCACCCGATTCGCCCTGACGAATACCTAGAAATCAATAATTTCTACACGTGGACGATTTACGAGAAAGGCAGCGAGGTCGTGCGGATGTACGCCACCTTGCTCGGCATCGACGGCTTCCGCGCGGGCATGGATTTGTATTTCAAACGCCACGATGGCCAAGCCGTCACCTGCGACGATTTCCGCGCCGCGATGGCAGACGCCAACGGCGTGGACTTAAGCCAATTCGAACGTTGGTACAGCCAAGCTGGTACACCAGTATTGCGCGCTAGCGCACAGTATGACGAGGCTGCACACACATACACCCTCACCATCACGCAAAGCTGCGCGCCAACGCCGGGCCAAGCGGAAAAACTACCATTCCATCTGCCGTTTGCCATCGGCCTAATTGATCGCCGTGGTCATGATTTGCCGCTGCAATTGCTCGGCGAAAGTGCTGCTGGCGACACGACCCGTGTGCTGGATATTCGCGACACCACGCAAACCTTCACCTTTATCAACGTGCCCTGCCCGCCTGTACCGTCATTACTACGTGATTTCTCTGCGCCCGTTGTCTTGGAATACGACTACAGCGACGATGAATTGGTGTTTTTGATGGCCAACGACAGCGACGCCTTTGCCCGCTGGGAAGCGGCCAACACCTTTGCGCTGCAACTCCTCAAAAACCAATACGCCGCCGCTGGTCGCGGGGAAAAAGTCACCGCCCCCGCCGCATTTATCGCGGCGTACAAAAAGCTCCTCACCAGCGACAAGCTCGACCCCGCACTCGTCGCCTTGATGCTGGAATTGCCGCGCGAAAATTACTTGCTAGAGCAATTGTCCGACGTTGATCCAGTGCGCCTGTTTGAAGTTTGCCGCAGTATCAAGCAGCAAATCGCCCGCGAATTGCGCCAAGAATTGCTCGCGGTCTATCAGCATCTCAACGACGGCGCACCGTACGCTTACGACGGCGAACAAGTCGCGCGCCGTAGCCTCAAAAATATCTGCTTGGATTATCTGGCCGAGCTCGACGAGCCGATGATTGCGCAACTATTAGCCAAACAATATCAGCGCGCAGACAATATGACCGACCGCTTGGCGGCACTCAAAGCGCTCGTCAATCGCGACGGCGGTGAAGCGCAACTCACCGACTTTGCTGCGCACTGGGCCAATGATGCGCTGGTCATGGACAAATGGTTTGCGCTGCAAGCCACCAGCCGCCGCCCCGGCGCACTCAGCCGCGTGCAGCAATTGCTGGAGCATCCGGCGTTTTCGATCAAAAACCCGAACAAAGTGCGTTCACTGATCACCGCATTTTGTCTGGCCAACCCACCGCATTTCCACGCCGCCGATGGTTACGGCTACGCATTTGCCTCCGATCACATCATCGAACTCGATGTCATCAACCCGCAAATCTCCGCGCGCCTCGCGTGCGCGTTTAATCGCTGGACGAAAGTCGTTGCTGGGCGGCGTGAGTTGATGCAGCAAGAGTTAGAGCGGATTCGCGGGACGGAAGGATTGTCGAGTGATACGTTTGAGATTGTGACGAAGGCACTGGGGTGATTGCAGTATTTAAAAAAATAAGTGCGAACGACAGAGATAATTTGAGTTTTGTTGACTCTATGTCAATATAAATCAAAGACTTAGCTCGGAAGCATTCAAGCCAAGCTTGGCAGGCCTACTTATTCATCTGTAATTTAAAGACATCGGGTGATACGTTGGTTTTTAGCAGATATAAGAATTATGAAATAATAAAAAGATGCTGAAATATATGAAACGATTACTGGCAATATTTAAGTGGTTGATTGTGGCTATTTTGTGCAGCATCAGCATCGTTGTGATTAATCAAGCCATACCTAAAGTCTATAATTGTGCTGTGAAGGCGGATGGTGGTGGATCTTATGTGGTGAAAGGGAAAAAATGGTTGCATGGAACTGCGTATGATGGCGCTGGTCCGTCGATTTCATTTGGTCGTAAATACGGTGTACGGAAGGGGACTGACTGCACTCAGGCAAAAGGCGTGTTTGACATTAGCTACACAATGGGCACGGTGATCATTTTGGCCTTGTATGTGTTGTTTCTCGCGTTTGTGATTGGACGAGCTCCGCGAAACAGTGCCAAGGTTCGGCAAATATTTTTCAACTGCAGCTTCATTTTGTTGGTCGCGGTACAGTTGTGGATATACCCACCGATGTTTTATGGTTTATCGCTTGCAGAAATAGGCCAGACAATTCAGCGCTTCATGCAGGAAGTCGTGCAGGGAACGAATGATGGTCACTCTCGAATTTATTTCATACTTTTTGCGGTATTCCATATTGCGGCAATGGGTATTTCACTGTTGATTTTATGGTTCTTAAAAAAATGGTTTCGTATATCCCTTTAGCCATGTAGGGCGGGTCGCGACCCGCGCTGATTACCATTTGCGATATCGGAAGGGAATTGGCGGGTTACGCCTTCGGCTAACCCGTCCTACCCTACCCATGTATTTTAATTCCGCCATTTAAATACATGTCTTAGCTGGCAATACATCGACTTAATTGCAAACATCGTCGAGCAAGGCTATCAAGCGATCTAGCGAATTACCCTGCCGATGCGCCATTTAAAATCGGGGCGATTTATGGTGTTAAATTAATTCTGCAGCTAACTAAACCATTGTTGCCACACCAATCGACTCAATAAAGTGACGGCGAGTATTAAAAATAAACGTCTTATCCAAAGATTACCGCCGCGCAGCGCGAGGTAGCTGCCGACTTGTGCGCCGGCAATATTGGCGATGGCCATGGGGATGGCGTATGCAAAAAGCACTAGTTTGGCGGGAATAAAAAACAGCAGCGCAGCGGCGTTGGTCGTTAGGTTGACCACTTTAGCGCACGCTGTGGCGCGTAAAAAATCAAAATGAAAAAAACGTACAAACAGAAAAACCAAGAATGAGCCTGTTCCGGGCCCGAACAATCCGTCATAAAAACCAATCAATGCCCCCACAACCATCCCCAAGACCACGTCGCGGCGAGTGAGAACTCGGTGCGCATCGAGTTCGCCAAAAGAGGGCCTCATCCCCGTATACACCAGCATAATCGCCAACACGCCGATGACCATCGGTCGAATCAGATCGGCGGGCAGCGCATCGGCTGTACGTGCACCCAGTAAGGCGCCGAAGAAGGCAGTAGCCGCCGCAGGCAGTATCACCTTCCATGGTATTCGAATACGACGAAGGTAATTAAATGCCGCCGAGGCAGTACCCCAAACCGATGCAAATTTATTACTACCCAATAAGGCAGCTGCAGACTCGCCCGGCAACA
>CAUPHX010000084.1:0-10216 GCA_963511125.1 uncultured Deefgea sp.
TGACCAGTTTGGCGACTTCTTCACGTGCATCTTCTACAGCAGCTTCTGATTCCCAGCCATAAGGATGTGAGCGGCTGGCAGGGTTGCCAAACATTTCAGTCAGATAAGGAATCATCTTGGCGGCAACGCGCGGATCCACTGGCGTGGTGGCCGAGTAATCAAGATAGATTGGATGTTTTGAATTCATCATGTTTTATTCCAGTATCAATATGCTTTAATTTCAAAAACGATGGGGTAAACCCTGTTCAGGCTTTAGTGGCTGACGATGTGACTAGTGCGTTTGTCTTGCAACACACCCGGTTTATCAGCACAGCGTTTGAGTTTATTTTGTTGTTTTTCAATGAGTTCGCCCAGCGTGATATTCGACAAATAGTCATGAATCGTCGTGCTGAGATCGCTCCATAAATCGTGGGTCATACACCGACCTTCGTCGCGGCAATTCTCTTTGCCACCGCATTGGGTCGCATCAATCGGCTCGTCAACGGCTTGAATAATTTCAGCGACATTGATTTCGCTGGCGGGGCGCGCCAAACAGTAACCACCACCAGGACCACGCACGCTATCGACTAATTCGCGTCGGCGCAACTTGCCAAACAGCTGCTCTAAATACGACAAGGAAATATGCTGACGGTCGCTAATTCCGGCCAATGTCACGGGACCACCAGCTTGGCGTAATGCCAAATCAAGCATCGCGGTAACGGCGAAGCGGCCTTTGGTGGTCAAGCGCATGAGATTTCCTTGCTGATTTGTCTATAGCTCGATGGTATCAAATCCCGACTAAATTAGTCAAGTATATTCCCGATGAATTTAGTCGGGTATTGCGTCTTTTTTGTCGCCGCATTAATCGACAATTTGATTGAGGTAAGTTGGGTCAAATTTATCCGCCGTAGCACGTTCGTCGCTGCAATCAACGCCGAGCGCTTCGAGTCGTGCCAAAACCATTTCGAGGCGTTTATCTGTGGTCACAGAATGATCAAGCAGGCCATGAATCGCTTTAACCATTGGGTCGTTCATGTCTGCGCCAACACCGTAGGCTGAAAAGCCGAGTTGTTCGGCTTTCTCGATGCGCTGTTGATCGACCGATTTATCAACCATACGCGCCAAATTGGCGACCATGGTCGCTCCTGCAGGAACGTCTTTAATTACGACGGCATTGGGGCCGATTTTGGCGTCGTCACCAATTTCGATGGGGCCGATGATTTTTGCACCCGCGCCAATGACGACGCCTTTGCCCAAGGTGGGGTGGCGTTTGCCAGGCTTCGATGCTAGACCGAGGCCACCTAAGGTGATGCCTTGATAGAGCGAGCATTCATCACCGATGACAGCGTGCTCGCCAATGACGGTTCCCATCCCATGATCAATAAATACGCGGCGACCGATGGTTGCTCCCGGATGTATCTCGATGCCAGTCAGAAAGCGCGAGGCGTGCGACACGATACGTGCCAGTAATTTCCAGTCGCGTAGCCATAAACCGTGCGCGACGATATGTAAGGTGAGCGCATGAAATCCTGGGTAACACGTCACCACTTCTAGCGTGGAGCGAGCGGCAGGATCGCGGTCGAAAACCACGCGGATATTTTCACGCAATCGGTCTAGCATATCGGTAGGTTCAATTTATGGCAGAAAAGCTGACTATTTTACTCGGTTTTTCCAGCAAAAGGGAGGCGGGTTTTCCGACTGCTTTTGTCCTTGCGTGTACACTGCTGCAGGTACTTCATTTCACTATTTAGGAATTCATGATGCGTATTGATAAACAACCGTCCAATCGTTGGGTGCAAAGCTTGAATCGTCGCCAGCGTAAAAAACTGTATTTAGCTGAATTTCAAGAATGGTTGGCAGTGGTGAAAGTGGGGTTTGCAGCGCCATTGTCGGAAGCTGACTTTGCGCTGTGGGCGGATGATTTGCATCAGTGGTTGGCTGAGCGTGAGTTATCCATGACCGGGGGCGCAGATGTGTCGCCAGTGAGTGAAGCTGAGTTGATGATTGTGAGTGATTTTGCCTCAGTCACACCAGAGTTGTTGGCTGAAATTAGTGCGGCTTTACTGGCGCAAGCCCAAGTGTCGACCTGCGAAGCTCAATTGGATGATGCTTGGCATGGTTGGGGTTAAGTCTGTAGGTTTTTAACGTTGCCGAGTATTGCGTTATTGATCGCTGCTTTTGTGGGTGGGTATATCTAGCTAGCTCTTCTCTATAAATGACTTTCTTGATATACCCTAGGTCAATAATTTGGCGATTACTTTCCGAAATACCCGCCCCAAGGTTTCAGTACAATTTGGTTTTTTACCACAGCGCCACCCATCAGGCCATGTCCGTCCATTGCGGTGACTTTGTCCCAAGCTTTAGGCAGGGGAATGGTTTGGGTTTGATCGCTGAGATTGAATGCAAGCAAAATTTGCTCCTTACCATTGCTGCGCTCAACCAGCAAAATAGGTTCGGGTGCTGGTAAAAACTGAATATCTCCGCTGACCAAAACGGTTTGTTTGCGTCGCCATGCCAAAAAGCGACGGCTGAAATTAAGGATTGATTCGCGTGGTTTTTCTTGCGTGTCGACCGCCGCCAGAGTGTGGTCGGCAGGAATCGGTAACCATGGATAACTCTGTGTAAATCCAGCATTGGACTCGCCCGCGTGCCATGGCATCGGCGTGCGGCAACCATCGCGGCCTTTGAATTCGGGCGAGAAGGTAATGCCGTATGGGTCTTGCAGTAATTCAAATGGAATCTCTGCTTCAGTTAAGCCCAGTTCAGCGCCTTGGTACAAGCAGACTGAACCGCGTAGGCTGCCTTGCAGTGCAATCCTCAATTTAGAAAACTGCGCCCCGCCTTGTCCTTTACCCCAACGGGTCGCGACACGCGGTACATCGTGATTACCAATCGACCAGCAAGTCCAGCCGGGATTTTTTAGCGCGGCAAATTTACTTTCCATCGTTTCGACGATCTTACGAATGTGTGCCGCGGTGAAGGTCTCGGTCAATAAGTCAAAACTATAGGCTTGATGAAATTTGTCGCCACCTTCGGTGTATTCGGCAATGCGGCTCGGTGAATCGTCGTCGCCAATTTCACCGATGCTGGCGGCTTTGTATTTATTCAGTAGCTTGCGTAGTTTTTGCAGGAATTTAATGTTTTCCGGCTGCGATTTATCGTACAAATGCTGTTGCATACCATATGGGTTGCTTGCTGCCACGCTGGTGGTGTCTGCGACCAGTGCGGGCGGGTTATTTCGCAACTGCTGGTCATGAAAGTGGAAAATACACGCGTCAAAACGAAAGCCGTCCACGCCACGTTCGAGCCAGAATTCAATCTCGCCCAAAATTGCTTTTTGAACTGCTTTGCAATGAAAATTTAAGTCAGGCTGGCTGGTCAAAAAATTGTGCATATAGTATTGGCAGCGGCGGGCGTCCCACGCCCACGCGCTACCACCAAACACTGACAACCAATTGTTCGGCGGCGTGCCGTCCGGCTGCGGGTCGGCCCAGACGTACCAGTCGGCTTTGGGGTTGTCTCTTGAGCTACGACTCTCTTTGAACCACGCATGTTGATCTGAGGTGTGCGATAAAACTTGATCGATGATGATTTTGAGTTTGGCTTTGTGCGCGACTTTGAGTAATTCATCAAAGTCATCTAGCGTGCCAAACAAGGGATCGACTTCGCGATAATCACTGACATCATAGCCAAAGTCTGCCATCGGTGATTTAAAGAAGGGCGAAATCCACAAGGCATCGACATTCAGTGATTGTAAGTAGGGCATCTGCTGGATGATGCCGCGCAAGTCACCGACACCATCGCCATTACTGTCCTTGAAGCTGCGCGGGTAGATTTGATAAATCACCGCGCCACGCCACCAGTCAGGATTTTTTTTAGCCATTGGTTTCAATTTCCTTGCGAAAAAGTGTGTAGTTTTACTGTGAAGATGTAATTCTGTTACAGCAAGGCTTGCGTCAGATACTACGTAAAGCATAAGATTCTTATGCCGTACCAAGTCAGCATTTCACTGCAGCATTGACTATAAATAACAATTGCACCAGAAAACAACCGTAAACCGAGGTAAGAATGATTTCGATTGATTCCGCACAAGTTGCCGCCATTTGCGTAGGCCAACATTCTGACCCGTTTTCATTTCTTGGTATGCATACTGCGGATGGTCTGTTGCAAGTACGCACATGGTTGCCAGGCGCGAGTCAGTGTAGTTTGATCGAAGTTAAAACGGGTAAAAAGCTCGCTGATTTTGAGCAAATTGATGAGCGTGGCTTTTTTGTCGTGGCGGTGCCGCGGCGGAAAAATCATTTTCATTATCGACTCCGCGTTGAATGGCACGGCGAAGTGGTCGAGATCGAAGACGCTTACCGTTTTCTGCCAGTATTGGGCGAAATGGATTTGTGGTTGCTCGCCGAAGGCAATCAGCTGCGCCCCTATGAGCGTTTGGGTACGCATTTTCGAACTATGGATGGTGTCGAAGGTGTCGCGTTTGCCGTGTGGGCGCCCAATGCACAGCGCGTCTCAGTGGTCGGTGATTTTAATTACTGGGATGGTCGCCGCCATGTGATGCGTTTGCGCCGTGAATGTGGCGTGTGGGAAATTTTCTTGCCCAATGTCGTCGAAGGGCAGGGTTATAAATACGAAATCATCGATCAGCATGGCGGCTTGCAAATCAAAGCGGATCCTTATGGTTTCTCTGCTGAACTGCGCCCAGCCACCGCGTCGCGTGTCGCTCGTCTGCCAGCTTGGGTTGAAGGCACGCAAACGCGTAAAGCCGCTAATGCATTGAATGCGCCGGTGTCTATTTATGAAGTGCATCTGGCCTCATGGCGCCGTCGTCCAGAAGAGTGCAATCGTTGGTTGTCTTACCGTGAACTGGCCGATGAGTTGATCAAATATTGTGTTGAAATGGGCTTTACGCATATTGAACTGATGCCTGTGAATGAGCATCCATTTGATGGTTCTTGGGGGTATCAGCCGCTAGGGCTTTATGCACCTACTTCACGCTTTGGTACGCCTGATGATTTTAGATTCTTCGTCGAGGCGGCACATGCCAATGGCCTCGGTGTCATTCTCGATTGGGTGCCAGGTCATTTTCCGAGCGACAAGCATGGTTTGGCCGAGTTTGATGGCTCACACTTGTACGAGCACAGCGATCCGCGCGAAGGTTTTCATCAAGATTGGAATACGCTGATTTACAATTTTGGCCGTAACGAAGTCCGTAATTATCTGATTGGCAATGCACTGTATTGGCTGGAACGCTACGGTATTGATGGCTTGCGCGTCGATGCCGTCGCTTCAATGTTGTACCGCGATTATTCACGTAAAGATGGCGAGTGGATCCCAAATCAGTTTGGTGGCCGTGAAAATCTTGAAGCCATCGACTTTATGCGTCGTATGAATGAAGTCGTCGGCGTTGAACGCCCCGAAGCGATTACGCTGGCCGAAGAATCAACCGCTTTCCCATCGGTATCGCGGCCACCGGCGATGGGCGGCCTAGGTTTCCATTACAAATGGAATATGGGTTGGATGAACGACACACTGTCGTACATGAAAGAAGACCCAGTTAATCGCAAATATCATCACAATAAAATGACCTTCGGTTTGGTGTATGCCTTTACCGAAAATTTTGTACTGCCGCTGTCGCACGATGAAGTGGTGCACGGTAAGGGTTCGCTGCTCGACAAAATGCCGGGCGATACATGGCAAAAGTTTGCTAATTTGCGCGCGTATTACGCCTTTATGTGGGCGCATCCGGGCAAAAAATTACTGTTTATGGGCTGCGAATTTGCCCAAGGCGCGGAGTGGAATCACGACACGAGCCTCGATTGGCATTTGCTTGAAGGTGACAATCCTTGGCATCGCGGTGTACAGCATTTGGTCAAGGATTTGAATACCGCTTATCGCGGCAATCCAGCTTTGTATCAAGTCGATTTCGATCATCGAGGTTTTGAGTGGATTAGCCACGACGATGGCGAAAATTCGATTTTCAGTTTTATCCGTAAAGGCGAGCAGGAAGATGAATTCGTCATTGTGGTGAGTAACTTTACGCCCGTGCCACGCCACGGCTATCGTCTTGGCGTGCCAAAGGCTGGCATGTATCAAGAAATTCTCAATAGTGATTCGGATTATTATGGCGGTAGCAACACTGGCAATATTGGCTTGCCAAGTGAGGGTATTGCCGCTAACGGTCGATTAAATTCGGTCTGCATGACGATACCGCCATTGGCGACGGTGTATCTACGCTGGAGTAAAGCATAATGCTAGAACGAGGCACGCCGTATCCGCTGGGCGCAACATTTGATGGTGATGGCGTCAATTTCGCTTTGTTTAGTGAGCATGCGACAGCGGTTGAGTTGTGCCTTTTTGATGAAACAGGTTTGATCGAAACTCAGCGTTTGGCTGTGATTGAGTTTAGCCATGGTATTTGGCATGGCTATTTGCCCGATGCTCAGCCAGGATTGGTGTATGCCTATCGTGTTGCTGGTTTGTATAGGCCTAATTCAGGTCATCGTTTTAATCCCAAAAAAGTATTGCTGGATCCTTATGCCAAAGCGGTGGTGGGGCAATTTATCGATAGCCCTTTGTACTTTGGGTATCAGCTTGAAAACCATGATTTAGCTTCTTCAGAAGACAATACATCCGTTGCAATTAAAGCCAAGGTGGTTTCAGAGCCGTACAACTGGGCGGACGATGAAGCGCCTAAAACACCTTGGTCGAAAACGGTTATTTATGAGGCACACGTTCGTGGGCTGACCCAATTACATCCAGATATTCCAGCAGAGATTCGCGGCTCGTACGCAGGCGTCGCGCATCCTGTGATGTTGGCACATTACAAAAAGCTAGGTATTACTGCGATTGAGTTGTTGCCGGTGCATTTTCATCTGGATGAGCCGCGCTTAATACAGCTGGGTTTGCAAAATTATTGGGGCTATAACAGCATCAATTTTTTTGCACCAGAAGCCAGTTATTGGTCACAACGCGCGGGCACGACCCCTTTGTCCGAGTTTCGCGATATGGTCAAAGCCTTGCATGCTGCTGGCTTAGAAGTCATTTTGGATGTGGTGTTTAACCACACCGCCGAACAGGATCACATAGGCCCCACACTCTCATTTCGCGGCATTGATAACGCCAGTTATTACGTGCTCAATCCGAGTCAATCGGCTCATTATGAAAACTGGACTGGCTGCGGCAATGTTTTGAATGTATCGCATCCACGCGTACTGCAAATGGTGATGGATAGCCTACGTTATTGGGTCAATGAATGCCACGTGGATGGTTTTCGCTTTGATTTGGCGCCGATCATGGGACGACTGGATGGTCGATTTACCCACCATGCACCATTTTTTGCCGCGATTGCGCAAGACCCGCAGTTGTCACAAGTAAAAATGATTGCCGAGCCATGGGATATTGGCAGCGGCGGTTATCAAGTGGGGCATTTCCCCTTAGGCTGGGCGGAATGGAATGATCAATATCGCGATGTGATGCGTAAATTTTGGCTGCACGATGGTGTGAATCGCGCCTTATTTGCGCGACGTTTTGCGGCATCGAGTGATATTTTTCATAAGCAACGCCGTAGTCCTAAATCATCGGTTAATTTCATAACCGCACATGATGGTTTTAATTTACGCGATTTAGTGTCCTACAACCGCAAACATAATCTAGCCAATAAAGAGCACAACCGAGACGGCCATGGGAGTAACCACAGCTGGAATTGTGGCATAGAAGGGCCGAGCATGGATGACGGCGTGTTGCTGCTGCGTTTGCGCGCCACCAAAGCGATGCTGGCCACGCTGTTGCTGAGCCAAGGCACGCCGATGTTGTTGGCGGGTGATGAGCTAGGCCACAGCCAGCAAGGCAATAACAATGCCTATTGCCAGAATAATGAAATCAGCTGGATCAATTGGTCGCAAGCCAATCCTGAATTAATCGACTATGTTGCAGAGCTGACTCAGATTCGCCGAGAGTGTTCGGTGCTGCAAAACGCTCGCTGGTGGACTGGCTTACCCGATGAGGATGATATTTTGGATGTGGAATGGCTGAACCCATCGGGCTCACCATTGCATTCCCAAGACTGGGATGATGCGGGGGGGCGCGCGCTGATGGTGTGTTTGGCCAAGAATTTATTGATCTTGATGAATGCATCAGCGCATCAAATCCACTTCCATTTGCCCGAAGGCGCTTGGTTGATGCGTTTGGCGAGCACGGGTGATACGCAATCCGATTTTAGTGGTAAAGACTGCCGCGTTGCGGCGCGTAGTGTGACGATATTACAAAGAAATTTAAATCAAAATCAGGGGTAAGTTAGTAATGAGCGTTTCAACAGTCACAACGGCTGCGTATGCTGGACAACGTCCGGGTACGTCGGGTTTACGTAAGAAAGTCACGGTTTTTCAACAACCGCATTATTTAGAAAATTTCGTGCAGGCCATTTTTGACGTGGTGCCAGAATTGAAAGGCGGTACGCTGGTGCTGGGTGGCGATGGTCGCTATCACAATCGCGCTGCGGTGCAGACGATTTTGCAAATGGCTGCGGCCAATGGTGTGGCGAAAGTACTGGTTGGGCAGGGTGCATTGTTATCAACGCCAGCGGTGAGCTGCGTGATTCGCAAGCACGGCGCGGTCGGTGGGATTGTATTGTCGGCATCGCACAACCCGGGCGGCCCTGATGGTGATTTTGGCATTAAATATAATGTGACCAATGGCGGGCCTGCACCAGAGAAAGTCACCGAAGCAATATACCAACGCACCACCGATATTACTGAATATAAGACGTATCAGTCTGAAGCTGTTGATATTGAATCGTTAGGTGAATATACCCTTGGTAACATGCAGGTGATCGTGATTGATCCGGTGAGTGATTACGCTGAGTTAATGGAAAGTTTGTTCGATTTTGACAAAATCCGCGCTTGGTTTGCAAGCGGCAAACGGATGCGTTTTGACGCTATGTGTGCAGCGTCTGGCCCGTATGCGACACGGATTATCGAAGGCTTACTTGGCGCGCCAAAGGGTACTGTCGTTAATGGTGTGCCGCTCGAAGATTTCGGTGGCCTGCATCCTGATCCAAATCCAGTGTACGCCGATGATCTAGTCGCGCATTTATTCGGCCAGTCTGGGAAGGATGCGCCCGATTTTGGCGCAGCTAGTGATGGTGATGCCGACCGAAATATGGTGTTGGGCCGCAATTTCTTGGTGACGCCATCCGATAGTCTGGCGGTGATGGCGGCGAATGCCAAACTCGTTAAAGGCTATGCCAGTGGCATCGCAGGCGTAGCACGCTCAATGCCAACCTCGTGTGCAGTGGATGCCGTTGCAAAAAAACTCGGCTTGCCATGTTTCGAGACGCCAACCGGCTGGAAATTCTTCGGCAATTTGCTCGACGCGGGCAAAGTGACTTTGTGTGGCGAAGAAAGTTACGGCACGGGTTCTGGCCATGTGCGTGAAAAAGATGGTGTTTGGGCTGTGCTGTTTTGGTTGAATTTACTGGCGGTGACGGGTAAATCAGTCGAAGAGATTGTGACTGCGCATTGGCAAGAATACGGCCGCCATTTTTATTCGCGGCATGACTACGAAGCGGTGGATACCGATGCGGCCAATGGTCTGATGACCCATTTGCGTAGCCAGTTGGCTGGCCTAAAAGGGCAAACGCTAGGCGCATTTACCGTGGCGCTGGCGGATGATTTTGCCTATGACGATCCGATTGATGGTTCGCGCAGCGAGAAGCAAGGTATTCGTGTCGTGATGACCGATGGTAGCCGCGTGGTGTTCCGTCTATCTGGCACCGGTACTGAGGGCGCCACGTTGCGTGTGTATTTAGAAAAATATGCTGCGGATGTGGCGCAACATGGTGTTGCAACACAAACGGCTTTGGCTGAGTTGATCGTGATTGCCGATCAATTAGCGCAAATTAAAACGCGTACAGGTCGCGATGCCGCGACTGTCGTGACCTAAATCGGAGAAGAAGATGGAAACTCAACTGATTGATAAAGCCACATTAGCCCGTCAATTACCAAGCCGTGCTGTAGCCTTGGTTTTGGCCGGTGGTCGCGGTTCGCGTTTGAAGCAATTGACCGATCATCGTGCCAAGCCTGGGGTGTATTTTGGCGGTAAGTTTCGGATTATTGACTTTGCTTTATCCAATTGTATCAATTCAGGTGTGCGACGCATCGGCGTAATTACACAATACAAATCGCATTCATTGATGCGCCATTTGCAGCGCGGTTGGTCATTTTTGCGCAATGAA
>CAUPHX010000085.1:0-10158 GCA_963511125.1 uncultured Deefgea sp.
CTTAAATTTCAACGCGGGTGCAGACAGCCCTGCCAGCGCTGTATTTAATTTCACCGAAAGCACGCTTGCCAGCCCTGTCCTCGCTAAGGATGCTGCCGGCAACCAATTGTATCTCGGCACTAGCTCCTTATATCTGCATTACAGTGGCAGCGACCACAGCATTCTGCAGGCCACCACCGCAGCAGATAGCGGCGGCACTGTCGCTTTTAGCATCGACCTCAATGCCAGCAGTAATAATTACACGCTGACTCTAGCTGCAGGTCTAATTAACAACGGCAGCTCGGCAACCACTGCAGAGGGCTCACTCAAAGGCGTTGGCGGTGGTAACTCTGACTACAAAGCCTTGCTTGATATTGGCGGTTCATCGATCGATGTCTTGTTGTCGGCCAATGGCGACACAGTGAACTCCGACAGCGACGATATCGGAGTAGGTGGAGGTCAAACCATCAACTCAAGCGAGAAATTGCGTTATGACTTTGTTTCTGGGCTAACCACAGGCGATAGTAACGGTCCATCGTCAGAAGGAGTTGGGACGGGCTTGATCTACACGAGCCACACCACTGTGACCAGCTTTACGCAACAGCTCCAAATGACGGGTAATAGCGATGATCGAGCTAATCTCACCATTCGCACCCTTAGCGCCGATAACGACTACAACTTCATTGGTGATAGCGGCGACACTGTACATATTTTGGCGGTGAGTAATATCGTCATCAAAGACCAGAATGGCGTGGTGGTCACCCCAATCGCCGGCAATGCCGCAGGCTTACTGCATGTCATTGATAACGCGGATGGCTCCATTACTATTCAAGGCATGCAAGATGACTGGACCTTCACCGTCAATGACTCTACAGGCTTCACTGCCCTACAAGTGGATGGCGCAAGTAATACCGACACCTTCTCACTTAGCTACTTCACCATCGGCTCTGCATCTGTTTTAGCGCCGATTAATCTGGATTACAGCATTACAGGAACAGATGCAGATGGCGATCCGATTAGTAGTCACTTACAGGCTAATTTATTTAAAGATGGCAGTTCACTCGAAGGGAATGCAAATAATAACAACCTGACAGCGACAACGCCGACGCCATTCGTTTTTGGCTACGATGGTAATGACACGCTCACCGGCGACGCAGGTGCCAACCACTTATTTGGCGGAGCAGGTATCGACACATTAAGTGGCGGGACTGGCAATGATGTCCTGAATGGCGGAGCAGGAAACGACATTCTGAATGGTGGAACTGGTGCAGACATTTTCGTCTTTGACAATGCGGCCAGCAATGGCGTCGATAACATACAGGACTTCACTCTGAACACTAACTCTGTGCCTGGTGATATTCTTGACATCTCCGACCTACTCACAGGTGCTGGCGTATCTGAAGCAACTTTCTACAGCGGCAACAATGAAGGCACTTTCCTTAAATTGGTACACAGTGGCAGCGACACGCAAGTCTGGTTTGACGCCGATGGCACTGGCAGTGGCGCTGCAGTCCAAGTCGCCACCTTAACAGGAGTCGGCACAGATCCAACTACATTACTCAATACCTTGCTCGCCAACGGTGAAATTCAAACTCATCACTAAGTACCACTTCAGCAAAAAATAAAATACCCAGCTTCTAGGTGCTGGGTATTTTTATGACTAGTCAAATCAATTAACAGGTATATTGCCACAAGCTAAATTAATAAAAGTCTAGCGAGCAATACTCATTAATTCTTCATTCTATCGTTCTCGCATCGCTTCATCTCTTGCCTTCACAATCGGCTTCATTAAATATTGCATCACTGTTTTTTTGCCGGTACGAATATGCACCGAGGAAAGCATGCCGGGAATAATCGCTAGCGGGCGTTGATCGTCGCCCAGATGATTGCTACGGGTACGTACGCGAACCAGATAAAAACTTTCCTTTTTCGCTTCATCGGTCACCGAATCGGCGGTGATGGTTTCAACATCAGCTACTAAACCACCATAAATTGAAAAATCATAGGCAGAAAACTTCACCATTGCCTCTTGCCCAGGGCGTAAAAAACCAATATCAGAAGGGCGAACTTTCGCTTCAATCAGTAAATTGTCTTCCAATGGCACGATTTCCATCACATCCATCCCTGGCTGCAATACACCACCGACTGTATTCACTTTAATCAACTTCACCACCCCATCCAATGGCGCCCGAATCGTGGTGCGATCGAACCGATCGCTCAACGCCACCGTGGTCGCGGCAGTCGAATCGAGTTCAGCCTTCACCAGAGACAATTCATTGCCTGCATCGGCCCGCCCTTTGGCGTAAACGCCAGCCACCTTGCCATTGGTTTCGGCAAGACTACTTTGCAAGCGAGGAATCGACACCCGCGCTTCATTAATTTCCCCTTTTAAATCACTAATCTGCCGTTGCAAATGCATAAAATCGATTTGCGAAATTACGTTTTTCTCGACCAAAGGCTTACTCATCGCGTATTCCTCATTCGCCAATTTTAAGCCCGATTCTAATTTCGAAATTTTAGCGCGCATGCCTTCAATTTCATGGCTGCGCTGCGCTGCTTCACTTTGCAAAATCGCTACATTTGATTCAAGCTCCCTTTTTCGAGAGGCAAACAATTGTCGTTCGGCCTCAACCACTTGTGGGTTACTTTTCAGCAAATCTGCTGGCGGCTCAAAATTTGTACCATTCGTTTCTGCGCTTAAACGAGCGAGTTTGGCCGTCAAAGCATCACGCTTTACGGTGCTTTCCCCTAGGGATGACGAAAATCTTTTCTCATCCAGCTTCATCAAAATCTGCCCTTTTTTGACAATATCGCCAACCTTGACCGGTGTTTCTGCAACGATACCCCCTTCTAAATTTTGTATCACTTGGACTTGGCTAGAAGGGATCACTTTCCCCTCGGCCAGCGTCACTTGGTCAATCTCGGCAAAAAAAGCCCACACAATCAGCACGGCCATTAAAATCAGGCTGGCATACAAAATCGCATTAGCGAGGAATGTCGATTCGCCATAAATTGCTGCGGCACCATCACCCAAAAAATGTAAATCGTCGCGTTTGATTTTAGCTCGCATGAAGTTTCCCTCCGGCAAGCATGCTCAACACATCCGCCTTAGGGCCATCGGCAATCAGCCGCCCGCCATCCAAGACCATCAAGCGATCCACCAAGGTCAGCATCGACATGCGATGCGTAATCAACAACAGCGTATGATTTTGATTCAGCCGACTTGAAAACCGCTGTTTGAATTGTTCTTCACTGCGGTTATCCAACGCACTGCTCACCTCATCAAACACATAAATCGGCGGGTTGAGCAATAATGCCCGCGCAATCGCAATCGTTTGCTTTTGCCCGCCCGACAAGCCTGCGCCGCGCTCCCCGACTGGCATATCAAAGCCTTTGGGGTGGCGATTAACAAACTCACTGACGCCGGCGATTTCAGCCGCTTCCAGCATCACTGCATCGTCAACATAGGGAGCGGAAAGCACAATATTGTCTTTGACTGAGCCAAAAAATAAAAATACGTCTTCTGGCACATAACCAATATTATGTCGAACTTGCGCCGGATCAATCTGCCGCAAATCAACGCCATCCACCCATACCGCGCCTGAGCTTGGCGCTTGAAAGCCTAAAATCAATTTTTCTAAGGTACTTTTGCCAGATCCGATTCGGCCAATAATACCGACTCGCTCACCGGGCTTGATGTGAAATGAAATATTATCCAGCGCCAAAACGTCTTCACCCGGATAAGAAAAACTCACATTTCTAAACTCAATATCGCCACGGAAGTCACTACGATGTACAAAGTCATGTTCGGTAGGCCGCTCAATCGGCAGCGTCATGACCTGCTCCATTCCCTGCAGACCGGCGCGTGCCTGATGATAGCGGCTGATTAAACTGGCAATTTGTGAGAACGGCGTTAACGTTCGACCCAGTAGCAAATTGCAGGCAATCAAGCCCCCCACCGATAACTCATGCACACCAATCAAATACACGCCCCCCACCACCATCGCCACGGTGGCAAATTGCTGCAAAAATCCAGCTTGAATCACAATCATTGACGACAAACTGCGTGAGCGAACCGCTAAGGCGCCAAACTCACCAATGATTTTTTCCCAACGACGCTGGGCGCTACTTTCCGCCGTACTGGCTTTTAAAGTATCAATCCCGCCCAAAATTTCAATCAAGGTGGCTTGTTTCTGGGCTGAAACACGAAAACTTTGCTGAATAATTTCGCCCAATGGCCGCTGTAAAATCAAACTAAAAATCACAATCAGTGGGATGCAAATGAGCGGAACCAATACCAACCAGCCACCAATCCAATAAATGACTAATAAAAAAAGATGACAAAAGGAATATCCACAATCACAGTAATTGTGGCTGAGGTAATAAAATCGCGAAAACCTTCAAACTCTTGAAAGTGACTGACCATGGAACCGACTGATGCAGGTCGAGAAGCCACCTTCAAACCAAGCACATGTTCAAAAATTTGCGCTGATAACATCACATCGATACGTTTACCCGCTAAATCGATGTAATAAGCCCGCAATGCTTTGATTAATAAATCAAAAATCAACAGTAAAGTCACCCCAATCGCGAGCACCCATAAAGTGTCATAAATCTGATTGGGTACAACACGGTCGTACACATTCATCGTGAACAGCGGCAAAGCCAAAGCAAACAAGTTGATCAAGCAAGCCGCCAATAACACATGCCCATACATGGGATAACACAGCTGCAAACTACTCCAAAACCAATGCTGCGCTTTCGGGATGTGTTCTTTTTGAGTACGAGCATCAAATTGAAAGCTCGGCTTCACAAAAATCACAAATCCACAATACAGCGACGCTAATCGCTCTGAATCGATGACTTGCTCGCCCCCTGCTGACTCCGCCTCTAAAATTTTCCAGCGTGAGCCATGCCGCTCAACGGCAACGCAGGCACCACCGTCTTTCAATAAAATCACAATCGGTAATGCAAGCTCAGGAATATCATCTAACTGGCGGCGTTGCAGTCTAGCGTTCAGCCCAGCTCTTGCTGCGGCGCGTGAAAACAATACGGCGCTTAAGCGATTTCCCGTCAGAGGCAAACCACTGGTTAAGGTTTGTGCCGAAAATGGACGATGGTAATAGCGCGTCAGTTGAATCAAGCAAGTGGTCAATGGATCATTCGGCACAAAGGCTTCATGCGGCATCGCCGACTCATGACGGGGAAGTTCTGGAGGATGGGGATTCACAGCATGATTCCATGCAAATATGTAGGTTCAAAAAAGAAGGGGGACGATACCAAAAAGAAGGGGCTAAGCCCCTTCAATTCATGACAGCAACTACTCTGGCAAAACCGTTCCCGCGAGCGGTTCAACTGCCAGTGTTTTTAATAGCTGATTACCATCGGCCATCAACCTAAACCGAGCGCGTAATTCATCCATTTTTCCAGCAGCTAAATCTCGACTGGCCGTGAAATACTCATTTTCGCCATCCAGCAAATCGAGCAATGAGCGCTGTCCTAAAGAAAATTGTTTGCTGTATTCATCACGCGCCAATCTGCTGGATTCTACGTATTTAACTAACTCAGGCACTCGCTCACTGGCAATTGTCATTGAGTTCCACGATAAACTCGCATTTTGACGAACTTGCCGCTCTACCCTGCGTGCTAACTCTTGGGCGGCATAAGATAGCTCGGTCGTTTCGGCAACTCGCTGTTTGTCGGCACCGCTTTTGAATGAATATCGAACCCGCAACATCCCATACGCTCGTGTGGTTTCTTCAACAGTGACCCCATCTAAAGCATTAGAATAACTCGCTCCAGCCTCTAAATTAACCCTTGGGTACATCTGCGATTTTGCCAATCCCAATTGTGCCTGCGCGCCTAATACATCGGCCTTGGCTGCTTGCAGCGCTCGATTGTTGGCAACCGCCCAATCCCCAACTTCAGCAGCCGTTTGTGGCACCGCATTAGGCGCCTCTGGCAAAATCAAACCTTGTGGCTCAGTGCCGACATAACGCATATACGCAATCTGAGCTTCATTCCACGCCGATTGCGCAGCGCCTAGATTCGCCTTCGCCAATGCCACACGGGCATTGATTTGCTCATCATCGGACTTGCGCCCAAAACCACCGGCGGTACGTAATTTGACTTGCTCAGCGGTGCTTTCATGCGCAGCCAAATTAGCTTGAGTTAACTTTAAGACCTCTTGTGCCAATAAGACATCGAGATAGGCTTCAGTTGTTTTTAACGCAATGTCTTCCGAGGTGCTGGCAAGCCGATGCGCCGCACCCAATTGCCGCGCCCGTTGCCTCGCAACTTCGCTGCCAACACCATTACCGTCAAATAGCATTTGCACCAATTGTGCTTCTGCATCTTGCCGGTTATAGCTTTGGCCTGAACCAGAAAACGCATTGCGCGTTGTCAGATCTTTTAGGTATTCACGCCCAGCACCTGCAGAAATATCGATTTGAGGAAAATACCCTGCTTTTGCTTGATCTACTGCAAAGTTACTGGCTTTTCGATTGGCCGACTCGATTAAAATATCAGGACTAGACTGCAGCAATCCCTCTACAACTTGTGACAATGGCTCGGCGTACACAGTCGGAGAAAGTGCCGTCATCATTAAAACAAACATCAGCGATCGATTCATGTTTCTAACTCCTGTGTTATTCAAATCCCTGCATAGCCTTTCTTATAAAAACTGGCTACGTCGTTAAGGTAATAAAGACCATAGAAACCTAAAGAACAAGTTAAACACTGACCGTCTGGCATGAATCCAAAGTTGAAAACGAAAAAAAGCCACCTGAGTGACAAGTGGCTTTTTCTTCAATCGTGAACTTATGTTTTTACTACAGTAGCAAACTCAGGTGAAGCAAGAAAACTCGGTCTATCGCAGCCATAAAGTCCCAATCAAACCGGCTAATAACAGCGCAATCAGGACTAAAATATAATTGCGTTTTTTCTGCTCCCACATCAGTCCCTTATAACCCGCCAACAACAGCTCGGTATGGTTTTGATTGAGGACTTCATTGAGTTTGCGTGGCAAGGTCGGCAAGAGCGTCGCCCATTGAGGCGCTTCGTGCTTGAGCGTGTTGATCAGACCACGCCAACCGATTTGCTCGTTCATCCAGCGCTGTAAAAACGGCATCGCGGTTTGCCATAGATCCAGATCAGGATCCAGCTGCCGTCCTAGCCCTTCAATATTAAGTAGTGTTTTTTGTAGCAACACCAATTGAGGTTGGATTTCGACATTAAAGCGGCGCGAGGTTTCAAATAAGCGCAGCAAAACAAAACCGAATGAAATTTGCGACAGCGGCTTATTAAAGAACGGCTCGCACACAGTACGAATCGCCGCTTCCAACGCCTCTACTCGCGTGTCTTTGGGCACCCAACCACTTTCAATGTGGGCGGTAGCGACTCGATGATAGTCGCGGTTGAAAAATGCCAAAAAGTTAATTGCTAGATACTGCTTGTCAGTATCACTCAGCGTGCCAACAATACCGAAGTCTAGCGCGATATACCTATTGTCTGCGGCTACCAGAATATTCCCCGGATGCATATCGGCATGAAAAAAACCATGCCTAAAAACTTGGGTAAAGAAAATCTCTACGCCGAATTTCGACAACTTTTTCAGGTCCATCCCCGCCGCTTTCAGCTCATCAATGCGGCCAATTGGAATCCCATCCATCCATTCCATCACCATCACTTCGCGCGCACAAAAGTCGTAATAGACTTCGGGAACGAGCAACTGATCCGAATTCAAAAAATTACGATGCAATTGACTGGCATTGGCCGCTTCGTGCATCAAATCCAGTTCATCATGCAGATAGCGATCAAACTCGGCGACCACCTCACGCGGCTTGAGGCGTTTACCATCGGCAAACAATTTTTCTACGCAAACGGCCAAGGTTTTGAGGAGCGCCAAATCACTTTCGATGATCGGCATAATGCCCGGACGCAGCACTTTCACTGCAACGGCTTGCCCTGCCTTGCCAGCCACGGGATGCAAGCGCGCCCGATGTACTTGCGCCACCGAGGCCGACGCGATGGGCTGTGGCTCAAATTCACTGAATAATTCAGCAATGGATCTGCCTAAGCTGCGCTCAATTTGCGCCATCGCGACGTCAGAATCAAACGGCGGAACATTGTCTTGCAGTTGCGCCAGTTCATCGGCGATGTCGGTCGGCATCAAATCGCGGCGCGTTGACAGCACTTGGCCAAACTTAACAAAAATAGGTCCCAAGGACTCTAGTGCCAAGCGCAAACGCACCGCACGCGGCTGCTCGAGTTGGCGCCAGAACAGCAGCGCTTTGAGCAGAACACGCAAGCCCCGTACTCGCTCGTGTCCGAGCAAGAACTCATCCAAGCCAAAGTGCACGACAACACGAGCGATTTTGATAAAGCGAAACAAAGACATCAAGGTTTCCGAAAAAGGCTGCGACGTGTAAAGCCACGTCAACAGTAAAAACTAAACCGCCCGCTCCAAGCGTTGCAAGCGTTTCTCGAGTCGAGCGATATCATCCCGCAGCGTATCGACTTGATCACAAAACTCGGTGACGTGATGTTTTTGTGGCAAGATTTTTCGTTCATCCCGCACATATTCCACCACGGTGACCGCCATGCGTTGCCCCATTTCTTTCGGCGTATTGAGCAAACTTGCGGCAACGCGGCTCACCCGATGCGCCAAAATATCCCCAACGACCAGTGATAAATCTTCGGCAGCATCCCATTGCAAACCGGCTAAAACATTGCCCGCCTTGCCAGCTAATTCGGCATCGCCACTAATTCTGACTTGCCGCGAAGCCGCTTGCCGATCGGTAAAGCGCGTCACAAAAAACCGCGCCGGCATGGCGAGCGTGGCTTGAGGCTCGGCATGCGACTCCGCCAGCAAACCCTCTTCGGTCACCACCACGACGGTAGCAGCAATCGGCAACTCCAAACGCACCGTACGGCCCCGCAAAGCAGCCAACTCGGCCTGCAAAGCGGGGGCTTGCGCCAATAAGTGATTCAAAATGCCTGCCAGTAACATCGCCACCCCTTGGAGTTTAAGTGCCTAAGGCACGATATTTTACAGTCGCAATCCGCGACGGGGACTCACTTTTCTTGCTTCGCCAAGAAAAGTAAGCAAAAGAAGGCGACCCTATATCTGCACCGACTTCGTCGGTTTGATATTGAGGGATTGCAACACCTCAATATCAAACCCTCTCAGTGCCCAATAAGATACAAAAGAATTTTTCTACGTATATGGATACAGGCCATAATTAAAAAAGCCTTCAGGCAGATACCCGTCACTAAAATTTGGTACCTTTATGTAATGCCACCACACCACCGGTCAGATTATGAAAGTCAGCGCGGCCAAAGCCAGCATCGAGCATCATTTGCTTCAGCGTTTCTTGATCAGGGTGCATGCGAATCGATTCGGCCAGATATTGATACGAATCGGCATCATTGGCGACCAATTTGCCCATAAAAGGTAGCAGTTTGAACGAGTACAAATCGTACGCAGGTTTCAGTGGCGCCCAAACTTTCGAAAACTCCAGCACCAGCAAACGCCCACCCGGTTTTAACACGCGATGCATTTCTTTGAGTGCCGCATCTTTGTGCGTCATATTTCTGAGGCCAAATGCCACCGAAACGATATTGAAGTAATTATCGGGAAACGGTAGTTTTTCGGCATCGCATTGCGCGACGGGCAGCGCAAAACCTTGATCCATTAAACGATCACGACCCACACCCAACATCGAGCTATTGATATCAGTCAGCCAGACTTGGCCCGTTTTGCCGACTTTTTTGGCAAACGCTTTCGACAAATCACCGGTACCGCCGGCGATATCGAGAATTTTGTCCCCGGCTTTCGCGCCACTGGTTTCGATAGTGAAAAACTTCCACGCGCGGTGCAGACCGCCCGACATCAAGTCATTCATGACATCGTATTTTTGCGCGACCGAATGAAAAACTTCGGCGACTTTCTGTGCTTTTTCGGATTCGTTGACGGTTTTAAAACCGAAATGCGTTGCTGGATCTTGTTCGCTCATACAATCACCTTTTCTTGACTTGAGACTAAATCATTATTAAATACATTAGGTATTTAACTATAAGGCTTGTTCATCAATGCCTACAGTTAAATACCCTTTCAATCATGGCCGTATTCGATTTGGTATTGATGCTGTGCCGCGCTCGTTGAGCTGGGGCTTAAAA
>CAUPHX010000086.1:0-10093 GCA_963511125.1 uncultured Deefgea sp.
AGCCTTTCATGCTGTCGATGGGGTCTGGATACACTCATTGCACTCAAATTCAAAAAAAAATAGTGAGACTTTATGAAAACAATTCGCTACTGCTTTATTGCCTTATTACTCCTTAGTCATGGCAACATCGCTGCGGCATTCAGCTTAGAAGGCATTGATGTTAGTAGCGGCAAACCCGTCTATTTACAGCAGTACAAAAACCAATCGGTGTTACTGGCTTTTTTCAGCGCAGGATGTGACGCTTGTGTGTACAACTTCAAACTCATCCGCGAATTTTACAAAGCCAACAAAAAAAGCAATTTTGCAGTGATTGGGATTGGCCTAGATAAGAAAGTTGAGCATTTCAAGAATTACGCGCAACTGGTCAATGCAACCACGCCTAAAGATGAACAATTTCCGCTGATCTGGCGTAATGCCCCCGAATACAAAGACAGTTTTGGCACCATCAAACGCGACCCAACAGTGGTGGTCATTGGTAAAAACGGTGACGTCACGCTCAAGCGTGAAGGCATCATTCAGGATGCCGATTGGGATGACATTTGGACTTCTTTGCAATAAAGCCATTGATTCAAGCACAGCCGCTTTAATTCAAAGCGGCTTTTTCTATTTCCAGCGCCCCTAAAGCGTCACGATAGATTTCACAAACAGAAGTCCCAGCACCAACTGAATAAAATGTCGATTTAGCTCCTTTTGCGTAAAGAACTAGAACAGAAAAACAACGGTATACAGCTACAGGCTATTTAGATAAATAGCTTGATGAAAATACCCAATACCCTTCACTTTGTTTTCGGTGCGATACCCAAATCATCCAGCCGTAACAGAATCTCTGTTTTACGTTCAGCCTTGATCAGCTGCCAATGCGCGTTTTCTTGCGCGCCGATCATCGCATACAGCATATTCAGCGATAAATTCGGGATTGTGCCGTGCAGTTTGGCGTAAATCTCAAACGGATCGCTGGCCAAAAATTGCTCGACACTTAAAATCCCCACTTGCAGCAACATCGCTTGGCTCTTGGCGCCTAGCCCTTTGAGTTGTTGCAGTTCAGTCATTTCAGTTTCCCATGCGAAATCACCCGAGCAAGTGGGTAGATTCACTTAAAAAGAGGACAAAACTTCCACTGGCATTCCCTGCTTTAACTCTCCCTCGCCCAGCGCCAGCATGTTTTGCCCAAACACCACGGCACCTTCTATTTTTCTGAATTTAGCAAGGCTGCGTAATGGCTCTGAATCAGATGTTTTCACGGCGGTATCAGGGTCGAGCGTCGTCATAATGCAGCGCTCGCAAGGCTTGCCGAGCTGGAATTCAATATCACCAATCCGAATTCGCTGCCAGGTATCTTCTGCAAATGGCTCGCTATTGGCAATCACCAGATTTGGCCGAAAACGCAGCATCGACATTTCGCGCCCGACGCGGTGATTCAGTTCGCGCAGCGAACCTTCGCCAATCAACAGCAAGGGATAGGTATCTGCAAAGCCAACCGGAATCTCTGGATGGCGTTTCACGCGGCGATGGCTCTCTGGCCCTGTCCACATCAAATGCACTTGCCGACCTAAATAGGCCGACAGCCAAGCATCGGCGTCAAGCGCACCGCGCCGCGCCAAAAATTCGTTTTCCCACACATCGGCAATATGCGTTTCGCTGAAATTACCCAAGGGTACAAACAAATCGATGCAGTTGGGTGCTTTTAACCAAAGTCCATCGCCGCTTGACTCGGCAGTAATCAACAACAAACGGGGTTCGGTGCGGCCCGTAATGTATTTACCATCGTCAGTGGCGACCATCCATTCCCGATCAAACTGTAAACCGCGCTCTGTCAACAAGCTCGTCGTCAGAGCTTGGGCACGACACGATTTAAGCGGGTAACGGTAAATGGCAGACAGCGTCATCATTATGGTGATTCTCCAGTAAGGGCAGGTGTGGTGGCAGTGTACCAATAACGCGGCGCAATGGCGCGTTGCTGCTGTACCTGTATGGACTTCCCGACCGAAAATCGAATTGACCCCATTTGATCGGTGCGCAGCAGGCTACTGCCCGCCGCCGCATAGCGCGCTTGCACATCGGGATGAGGATGGCGAAAGTGATTCATAAATCCAGCCGAGAACACCACGTATTGGGGTTGTAGGGCTTGAATAAAAAGCTGCGATGAAGCCGTTTTACTACCGTGGTGCGGCGCAATCACGATATCGGTGGGCGGCAAGCCTGCTGCGACTAGCTCGCCCTCTTCCAATCGTCCAATATCGGCCGGAATCAGTAGGCTATGCTGGGCATTTTGAATCCGCAGTACGCAGCCTTTGGCGTTGTCATCGCGGGCCGAGTAATCCGCTCGTCGCCATAAAATCGAAAACTGCACCCCATCCCACTGCCAAGATTGCCCGGTTTGGCAGATTTGTTGCGCAATCGGCGTCGCCAATAGCGGCTGCAATGGCGGTAAGCTGTGCAAAATCTGCTTAATTGGCAATGCCCGCCCGCCTTCTTGCCCCAACAAAATCGGTGCTGCCCCGATGTGATCTACATCGTTGTGCGACAAAATGAGCTTGTCGAGAGAATGAATCCCCGCCTGCCGCAATACGGGCAACAACACCCGTTCGCCATTGGCAGCATGGCCGGTATCAAACAACAAAGCGTGATTTTTCGTTTGCACCAACACGCTCAAGCCTTGGCCTACATCCAAGACATGAGCGACAAACGTATTGGCTGGAATGAGCGGTTTGGGGGTAAAAAACAACGGCAATAGCATCACCCAACCCAGCCAACGCGCAGGAATACCACGGGGTAATAACAGCAAGGCAATACCTAGCATGCCAAGGGACAACATACCCATTGGTGGCGTATTAATCGGTAAATCTAGCATCGGTAAACTTAAACACCATTGCAGCATTACATCGACCCAAGCAAAGAGCCGCTCAGCCCAATGCAATAGTGTCCCAGTCGGCTCCAGCAAGCCCAACAAAGCCAGTGGCGTTACCAACATACTGACCACCGGAATTGCCACGGCATTGGCCACAGGCGACACCAAAGGAAATTGCCCAAAGACCACCAATAAAATCGGCAGCGAAGCCACCGTCGCGGCCCATTGCGTACCAACCCACACTTGCCATTTCGCCACTTCCCCCACCCGATTTGAACCCGCCCAAATCAAATAGCCCACCACCAGAAACGACAACCAAAAACCCACCGACAGCACCGCAAACGGATCAAACACCACCACCGCCATCAGCGCCGCCGCCCAGATGCTACTGACCGCCATCGGTTTTGCTCGCCACAAACACAGCGCCGCCACCAAGAGCATCAACACGGTGCGTTGCGTCGGCACCGCCATGCCCGCCAGCATGCTATACATCAGCGCGGTGATGACACCCGCAATCAACGCCGCACGTTGCGCCGCAAATCGCTGCGCCAAGCGCGGAATTCGCCGCCAAACGAACAACACGAGGCTCGCAGCAAATGCCGCTAGTAAAGTAATGTGCAAGCCAGAAATACTGATTAAATGAGTAATTCCCGTCTGCGCAAAGCGTTGCCACTGCGGTTTAGGAATTCCACCTTGATCGCCGATGGTCAGCGCGACAATCACGCCTTGATAGGGCGCATCGGGCAAAGCCTGCACGATGCGTTCGCGCAATGCGGCGCGTATCCGGAGCAAGCAAGCTGCACTCGAAAAGTCATTCAACCGTTCCACCGATTTAACGCTACCCACCGCAGCAATATTCTGCTGTAAAAACCAACTTTCCAAATCAAAGCCAGCCGGATTCACCACCCCATGAATTGGCTTGAGCTTGAGCATCAAACGTAAGCGCTCACCCGCATAAAAATCGCCATGCTTATTATTGGCATTCACTTGGATGCTTTGCGGTAACCAACCATCAGCAATCGGCATTTCTGGCGTCAACACAAACCGTGGGCCAAAACGACTCGCCTGTGGCAAATCACTGATATAGCCCACCACTGACACCGTTTGTCCAAGCAGATTGCTCGGGATTCGCTGCGCCATCCGTATTTCAGCGCGCCATTGCGCCCAGGCAAAGCCCAAACTAGCGGCAAGCAGTGCGATGGCGAGCAATTGAAATACAAAATGCCGCGCCCGCAACAAAGCCAGCGCAGTACATGCGCTCGCCAGTGCCCACCACCATGGCGGCAAACTCGCTTGCTGCTGCAAGGCAATCACCCCCAGCACAAAGCTGGCAATAAACAGTAAATAGCGGCTCAACATTGTTTCAGCTTAGCCGTCAAAGCCACAAATCGCCTTGCAACAATATGAAGGGGTGATAAACTCATTCCCCATGAAGACCATGAAAACATATAACGCTGATTTGATTATTGTGGGTGGTGGCTTGGTCGGTGCAGCGCTGGCGCTGGCACTCAAAAACACCTCGCTATCGATTATATTGCTCGAAGGCCGCGAGCCGGTGCTGGATTTCGATCTAGCAACGTGGGATCAGCGCGTTTACGCAATTAGCCGCGCCAGCCGCAAGCTACTCACGCAAATTGGCGCGTGGGAGCGCGTTCGTGCCGAGCGTCTTTCGCCGATTACTGCGATGAAGATTCGCGGTGATGAAGCCAATGCCAAACTGGAATTTAACGCACTGGAAAGTGGCGTCGACGAGTTGGCCTATATCGTTGAAAATCGTGAATTACAACGTGCACTCTGGCTGGCACTCGCCGAAAGCCCCAACGTCGAAATCATCTCGCCTGCGGAACCTGAATCACTGCGTATCGACCCTGCGGGTGCAACGCTCACCCTAAACAATCAGCGCGAGCTGCACGCGCGTTTGGTGATTGGTGCCGATGGTGCAAATTCTTGGGTGCGCCGGCAGATGAATATCGAGGCCAGCAGCAAGCCCTACCAACAATTTGGCGTGGTGGCTAATTTTGCCTGCGAAAAACCGCACTATGGCGCCGCCCAGCAGTGGTTTAAAACCGATGGCATTTTGGCGTGGCTACCCTTGCCGCAGCAGCAAATGTCGATGGTCTGGTCTTGCGATGAAGTATTAAAAGATGAATTACTCGGCCTCAGTCCTGAGCAACTGGCCACTAAAGTCGCCGCCGCTGGTGGCAAAGCATTGGGTGAACTCACACTGGTAACGCCGCCCGCGGCCTTTCCGCTCAAGCTCACGCAAATCGACAGCTGTGTGAAGGCGCGCATGGCCTTAGTGGGTGATGCCGCTCACACCGTTCACCCGCTCGCAGGTCAAGGCGTCAACCTTGGCTTTGGTGATGTGGCAGAATTAGCGCAATTGCTCAGCCAAACACATCCGGAACGAATCGGCGACTTGCTGGTCTTACGCCGATACGAGCGCGCCCGCCGTGAATCGGTGCTGCTGATGCAAACGGTGTGTGATGGCTTGCAAAAACTATTTAATAACCAAAATCCAATTTTAAAAAGCCTGCGTAATCTGGGGCTAGGTTTCACCGACTCATTGCCATGGCTTAAGCGACAGCTAATACGCCACGCAATGGATTCATAACTATTTTGGAGAGGAGTAAGGCGTTAGGTGTGAGGGGTATATGTTTACAGCCCTTTTTCAAAAATGCATACAAGCAAATACACCTAACACCTGACCCCTCACACCTAACAGCCCCACAAGGATCAATATGAAACACTTCACCCGTACCCTCATCGCCGCCAGCTTAATCGCAATAACAGCCTGCGGCGCACAAGCGGATGCACCACCAAAAGACCTTAAAGCCTCATTAAGCAAAAGCCTAGGCCAGCCGGTTGATTCGGTAAAAGAAACCCCTATCAAAGGGCTGTATGAAGTCGTGCTCAATAAACGTCATATTGTCTATTCAGACGCCAAAGGTGAGCATGTTGTCGTTGGTGATTTGGTCAACGTGGCATCGAAAAAAAGCCTGACCGAAGCACGCATGGCCCAATTGAATAAAGTGGACTTTGCCAAATTACCGCTCGCCGACGCGATTAAAGAAGTCCGTGGCAACGGCAAACGTCAATTGGTGGTGTTTTCTGACCCAGACTGCCCATTCTGCAAACGCCTTGAGACGCAAAGCCTAGCTGGCATCGACAACATTACGATTTACACCTTCCTCATGCCTTTGGCGGGCTTGCATCCTGATGCGGCACGCAAATCAGAACTGATCTGGTGTGCCGAAGATCGCGTCAAAGCTTGGCAAGACTTTATGCATCAAGGCAATCTGCCAACCGGCGGCAAAACCAGCTGCGAAAATCCAGTCGCTCGCACCGTCAAACTGGGTGAGTCGCTTGGCATTAACGGCACACCCGCACTCATCTTTGCTGATGGACAAATCGTCTCTGGTGCGATTCCAAAAGAAGAAATCGAGAAAATCCTCGCTAAACAAAAATAAGCAGGTACTAAATCAAAAAAGCCACCGCAATGGTGGCTTTTTTTAACTCATCGCCACCCTGAGCGCGATCAAAAGTTGATGGCAACTTTCCCCGGTCATATTGTATGGCTCAAAGATCGCGCTGCGCGAATAGGTTTTAATTAGAGGCGCTAATTTACTAGACTCTGGTAGATAAGCCATCGACCAATCAGAAAACTCACGCCGATCAATTTCTTGGTATTGCAACAACACCGCATTACTATGTCGCCCATCATTCAAAATTTTGAGATAGATTTCGTTCACCGCAGAACGAGAACCCTCTAAGCATTGAACAAAGTATTTGCGACTAAAAAATAAAGCGCCGGTGACTTCTTTCTCCGCGTTGGATTGGCGTGCCCCCATCAACATATTCTCAATCTGATCAGGGCGAAATTGCGCGGTGGCCTGACTCACATAAATTAATCGAACTAAAAACACAGACACCCCCTCATCATTTTCGACAGAATCAGCCATCTATTTCAGCAACTCAACCAGATTACTCTAGGTATTGAGCAAGAAAATACAAGTTGTAATCCGCTGATTTTTCTAAAAACCACATTGTTGACCCACATAGAGTTCACCTAGCCATCGACTAGATTACAACCTATAGTGCCTTTGTCTATTCTCCGAGTACCTCATCATGCGTGCTTTTTTCTCTCCTGCCATTGCCCTTGTTTCAACACTGCGCTTCGCACAGAAATTCATGTTGATTATGTTGATTTTAACGATTCCGTTGGCATTTATGCTGACCCAAATCATCAGAAATCATAATAATAATATGGTGATTATTCATAACGAAAAAGCAGGACTACAGTACGCACAAAAAATGCACCAAATTATTAATCAAACTCAGCAACATCGTGGTTTAAGCACCTCATATCTATCAGGCAATACCAGCCTAGCCGCTGATTTAAATGAATCAGAAAGCAAATTAAACTTGGCAATCAATGATTATGAAAAAATACTTGAATCAGAAAAATTAAAACAACTTAATCCACAATGGCAACAACTAAAAACAACGCTCGACGCCATGATCAAAAATTGGAAAAACAGCAATCCCAAAGATAATTTCAAATCTCATTCCGAATTGCTTAAATCACTACTCGCCTATATGAATGACATAGCCTATGAATCCACTTTATCGCTCGACCCTGAAATTGAAAGTTATTATCTACAAGACATTTACTTCTCAAATATATTATCACTGATTGAAATTACTGCTCAAGCACGTGGCGTTGGTACTCGTTTAGCCAGCACCAAAGCAGCCACGCCCGAAAACGTTATGGAAATGGCGAATTTTTCGACACTCATTGATCAATCTCATTCAGTCATTGATCAGAAAATAAGCCGAACTCAAAATAAAGCAGTCGAGTCTGAATGGCAAATTCTAAAGCAGAATATTGTTTCAACCAAAGCGAAAATCCGCCAAGAATTCGCCAACGCTGAAATTAAAATCGACACAAAAGCTTATTTTTCATCCATGACCAAAGTCATTGATCAAATGAATCATTTTTCAGATTTATTATTTACTGGTGTATTGAGTACCTTAGACGCCAGAGCTTCAAACCTACAAAAAGAGCTTATTTCAGCGATCAGTATTGCATTTTTAATGGTCGCTTTAAGTGCATATTTAATTATTGCGACATATTTATCTATACAAGATGCCATTCAAAAATTACGCAAAGAAACTCAATTATTAGCGCAAGGTGATTTAAGCCGCAGCGTCAATTTAGGGGTAAAAGATGAACTCACCGAAGTCGGTGATAGTTTTAATGCGATGGCTAAAAGCCTACGTCAGCTCATTGGGCAGATTCGCCAGAATGCTGGCACCGTCTCGCACTCGGCGGATCGCCTCAATCAAAACACCGACAAAGTCGTCCAAGCATCGCGCAACCAAGCCAATGCCGCAACAGAAATGGCCGCCGCGATTGAAGAAATGAGCGTTAGCATCGCCACGGTGTCGGAACACGCAGCCTCATCAGAACAGCAAGCCCAAGCGGCGCAAGGTGAAGTGGATCAGGGACAAAAACTGATGCAATCGGTATTGCACGAAATTACGCAATTATCGGGAAATTTGCAGGATCTAGGTGGCAACGTCGACAATATGCAAGCGCATTCCACCGAAATTGGCAATATCGTCCAAGTGATCAAAGAAATCGCCGATCAAACTAATTTACTGGCGCTCAACGCCGCGATTGAAGCCGCCCGCGCTGGCGAACAAGGCCGTGGCTTTGCGGTCGTCGCCGATGAAGTGCGTAAATTGGCCGAGCGCACCACTCAATCCACCACAGAAATTGCTAAATTGGTCGCCACCATCCGCCACGATACCGATGCCGCCGCCAAAGGTATGGTCGTCGCACGCGAAGAAATGGAACGCGGCAGTGAACGCGTCGGCGAAGCCACCCAAGCCCTCGCCCACATCAATGACAGTAGCCGCGAAGAACTCCGCGCCGTCGCCGAAATCAATACCGCGATGGCCGAACAAAAACTCGCCAGCCATTCGGTCGCACAAAGTGTCGAACGAATTGCACGCTTGGCCGAAGACAATAGTCACAGTGCCGATGAAAGCGCCACGCTGTCTGCAGAGCTCAAACGCAGCGCCAGCGAACTTGATCGCTTAGTCGCTCAGTTCAAGCTCTAATCAACAGCCGTTTTCAGATAGGGTGTTGATTCCACCAAAACATTTAAAAACTCGTCATTCCGGCGTCGGCCGGAATCTAGCTGCAATGGAGATTGCGCCATCGCTCTGGATACCGGCTTTGCCTTTAGGTACGCAGAGCGCCGCCGGTATGACGAAAAGACGGTTGTTTTGAATTAAATTCAAAAGCAGAAAGGGTATATCAACGCAGCCAATAATCTTAAATACCCTTACTGACATACCCTTAGTTTTTTGCCAAAAACAATAACTGCGCCGCCAAAAACTCATCCCGGTGCGATAAAAACGGTGCATGCGCTGCGCCTTGATGCACGATCAATTCCACATCCGCCAATTGCGACTTCAACCAATGCCCCGCGGGTAGCGGCGTCAGCGTGTCGCGGTCGCCATATTGCAGCAATACCGGGCAGGAAATCTGGCTCATCTGCGCGCGCAAATCGGTATCACGCAAAATCGCCAAACCTTCCGCCAACGCCGCAATACTTGGCTCGCCATGTTTGAACAAATCGGCCAATAACTCTTTGGTCACAGCCCGCGCGCTGGCATCGCCCATCGCTTGCAAACTAATAAAACGCTTGAGCGTACCCTGCCAATCCGATTGCAATGCTTCAGCAAACTGCGCCAACACTGTCGCCGGCATCGCTGCGCGCCATTCATCCCGCTGCATAAAACATGGGCTAGACGCCACCAAGGTCAACGATTTCACTTTCTCTGGCTGCTGGATCGCCCACTGCGCAGCCACCGCGCCGCCCAAAGACCAACCGATGATTTGCACCGGATACGGAAACGCCGCATCGACCGCATCAACCATCATCTGTAAACTCAGCGCGACATCAGTTGGCGAAGCGCCGTGCCCCGGCAAATCGACCAAATGCACGCAATAATGCTGCGCCAATTCATCAACAATGCCATTCCACACCGTACTATTCATCGCCCAACCGTGCAGCAACACTACATCCGGCCCACGGCCATGCGTTTCAATCCACATATTCATCCCATGCTATTCGCAACGAGCGCAGAGTTTACCGTGCCATCGATTGTGATGTCTGCTGTGAAGCGGCAGTTTTGCAGCCCGCAAGATTAAATTTGACTCGCTAAGCG
>CAUPHX010000087.1:0-9886 GCA_963511125.1 uncultured Deefgea sp.
AAAAACGACAACCACTGCGTAAAGTACGGATGCCAATTCTAAGTAACTGTTCATTACTGGTGCAGATCTCAATGTCTGCAGTAATTACACCAATTTGCGGTAATTCAATACGGCAATTCCTTAAAATATTTCCGATCTCAAGTGAAATGTTTGGGAAGTAACCGAGCAATCCTAAACCACCTAAACTAATATCGGCGATTGAAATTTCGCCATCCTCGTTGCCGAGTGGAATGAGGCAAGAAAGTGGCGTTGATAAAGGGACAGAAAGTCGATAAGAATCACGTCGCTGTAAGCGCAATATTTGCTGGGGTATTTCACATTGAAATACTGGGTGATTATTGAGCTGCGTTGTATTGATCGAATTTACATCAAATTGATAATGAACGCTATTGAGATGAGCGACACAACAAATTGTTTTTGCTGATAGAAGACGCTGGTTCAAGATCGGGTCGGGGCCATAATCAAAGAAAAGTTGATTTGAGTTGATCTCAAGTAGGGCGCTTAATACAAATAAATGGCGTTGTTGGTCTGCATAAAGGCAAACTAATTCGGGTTTACGCGTTAATCTTTTCAACGTGTAATCAATTTCATCCGGATTATTGACCAAATAAGGGCTAGGGTCTTTGAGTTGAATGGGCGTCAAAAGTTGTTTGGCAGACATGGCTGGATTTCTACACTTTTATTCAGCTGCAATGCAATCGGTTTGCTTGTTGATTACAATGAGCAGCTTGAGTTGTTCGTAATTGGCGCGGTCGTTTTTTTTTGTGGACTGATGGCGTGCGGTGCTCGGCAGTACCTGCAAATGCACTTGGGTATTATCAAACCAAAATGCAATTGCAGGGGCATCTGTTTGCCGATACTGAGTTTTCCGTTCACGACAACTATAGTCAATTTGCTGATTGAGTAAGAATATTTCTATGGCTTTGGGGTCGTCAGAAAAAATCAGTAGGTTGATGTCCGAGTGTTTGCTGGCACTGCCTTTAAGTACAGAGCCAACCAGGTAGGGCTGAAATTGTTTGAAAAAATCTAACAGTGCCAATGATTTTTGGCGCAAATTCTGTAAATCAATATCGTAATTTGGACTCAATAATTGCCGGTAATCAGCGATTGCTGCGTCTATTTCTGCAGGGCTTGGCTGCGCTTCTTTCTTGGATAGCCCTAATTCATGTGTGGCTTGTTGACAGGCTTGTTTTGGGTCGCTTTGCTGATGCCTACAAAGCAGCTGGGCGGCGCGTTGAGCTATTCTTGCTGAGCTGGATTGACTTGAGGTCGACATCGTGCTTTTCTCATTTTAGCTTTAGAGTAGACAGTTACCGAGATTAAAGTTGAGTTTTTTCTCAAATACATCAAAAAATATAACATGATAAATTTAATGGGTATGCACTACCGGGCTATTATTTTATTAGCCCCTGGCTACATACCCTGCAATTTAAAATAATTGATCTTTAATGTCTTCAATCGGAGCAGAGTCACTTTCAGCGCCACCACTCAGTCCAAGTTGCGGATTGGTCGATTGAAATTCATGATAAAAATATTCGGTAATGGCGCCGCGCTCAGTCTCAGTTGTTTTTGCTGTTACGCCATCAGGGATTTGCCATGGTGATTCTGGCACATTATTAAGTGCTTTGTTCATAAAGCTAACCCAAATCGGCAAAGCCGCAGCACCACCCGTTTCTCTGGCGCCCAAACTCTTGGGTTGATCGAAGCCAATCCAGGTTACCGCCACTAAATTGGGTTGAAAACCAGCAAACCAAGCATCAAACGCATCGTTGGTTGTGCCTGTTTTACCTGCGAGGTCGTTCCTTCCCAGTGCTTTTGCTTTGGTTGCGGTTCCCATCCGAATTACATCACCCATCATGGAGGTCATGATAAACGCATTTCTTGCATCTAATGTGCGTGGTGCGTTTACTCCTGCAATTTCAGGATTTGTTTTTGCAAGCACTTTGCCACGGGCGTCTTCAATCCGATCTACAAAGTATGAGCGCACGCGATAGCCTGTATTGGCAAACACAGCATACCCTTCCGCCATTTGTAATGGCGTTACACTGCCTGCGCCCAGTGCCATAGTAAGGTAGGCTGGATGCTGTTTGGCTTCAAAGCCAAAGCGTGTAATGTGTTGCTGTGCGTAATCTGCGCCAATGGCCTGTAAGATTCGAACTGAGACTAGGTTTTTAGAGAAAGTTAATGCACGGCGAACGGACGTCATTCCGGAAAAGCTGCCATCGTAATTTTTGGGTTCCCAGCGTTGACCGTCCATCTCAATAACGAGAGGTGCATCATTAATCATGGTGGCTGGCGTTACACCCCGTTCAAGGCTGGCCGAGTAGATAAAAGGTTTGAAAGTTGAGCCAGGTTGGCGCCAAGCTTGGGTCACGTGATTAAAGTTGCTGTTGTTAAAGTCAAACCCGCCAACGAGTGCGCGAATTGCGCCATTATTTGGGTTCATTGCTACAAGGGCGCCTTCAACTTTAGGCAGTTGAGTTATTGCCCACCCTTTTTCAGTCGCAAAAACCCGAATTATCGCACCTGGTCGAATTCGACTTGCGGGTGGATTTTTGTCTGAAAGTGCGTTTCTCGCAAAACGTAAACCATCGCCTTGGATAGTGATTTTTTCCCCGCCCTGTAAATAAGCGTTGACTTGGCTTTTGCTGCTCGATAACACAACAGCTGCACGAAGTTCATCGGCATCTTTGGTGTTGCTCAGTGCCTCATCGAGTTGTTCTTCTAGCTGTGAATTGAGCAGCGCAGCATCGATAAAGCCCTCAGGGCCATTGTAGCCATGGCGACTATCGTAATCGAGAATGCCAGTGCGAAGCGCTTGATACGCATCTTGCTGTGCCTGACTATTGATCGTTGTGTAGACCTTAAAGCCTTGCGTGTAAGTGGCGTCTTGATATTTTTTAAGCATCATTTGACGCACCATTTCAGCAACATATTCGGCATGAATAGAAAATTGTTGGCTATTGCGTTTGTAGGTGAGTTCCGTTTCTAAGGCCGCTTTGTACTGAGCGTCGTCAATAAACTGCAGCTCTGCCATTCGGCGTAAAACGTACTTTTGCCTGAGTGTCGCCCGTTTGGGGTTGACGATTGGGTTGTATGCAGAAGGGGCTTTAGGTAAGCCTGCGAGCATCGCCGCTTCAGCTACGTTGAGGTCTTTAAGCTCTTTGCCAAAGTAGGTTTGTGCTGCCGAAGAAAAGCCATACGCACGTTGACCTAGATAAATTTGATTAATGTAAAGCTCTAAAATTTGATCTTTCGATAAATTGTGTTCAATTTTAAACGACAGAAGGGCTTCGTTAAATTTGCGTGTGTATGTTTTTTCATTCGATAGATAGAAGTTTTTTGCTACTTGCATCGTGATTGTACTTGCACCGGACTTGGAGTGCCCCGAGAGTAAATTACTGACAATGGCACGCAAAACACCGACATAGTCTATTCCACCATGTTGGTAAAAACGCTCATCTTCTGCAGCGAGTAGTGCTTGAATCATTAGAGGAGGAACTTGATTGATTGGTGTGAATGCACGCCTTTCTTCGCCAAATTCGCCAATTAATATGTTATCTTCGCTGAAAATTCGTAATGGAATTTTGGGTTTGTAATCGGTAAGTGCATTCAGCGAAGGTAGCTTTGGGTAGGTCACAATGATTGCTAAAGCCGCCAAACTAATTCCGATTATTGTCAGACCAAAGAATGCGATAAAGAGAGATAAAATAAGTTTTTTTGCCATGTCAGCGTATTCGATTGTGGTGTTATTGTAATTTACGGGTTTTATTTAGATGTTGCAAAAAAAGAGATTGAGAACTAGCTTACTTTACAGGAGTAAGTGTGGGCTGATACGATTTTTTACCAACTAGAATAGGGAATATTGCGTTGAACCTCGATTTTCTAAAACCGAAAGCCCCGCCGCTAATCGGCGTGGACATCAGCTCGTCGGCCGTGAAAATGGTGGAGCTGAGCCAAGCAGGGCGCAATTTTAGCCTTGAACGATATGTTATCGAGCCTTTACCAAAAGACGCAGTTACCGATAACAATATCGTGAATTCTGAGGCCGTCGCTCTAGCCATCCGTAATGCGTGGCGCCGAATGGGTACGAAGGTAAAAAACGTAGCAGCAGCCTTGCCTGCCTCCGCTGTTATTACTAAAAAGATACTTGTTCCTGCTGGTATGACAGAACGTGAGTTAGAAAGCCAAGTAGAGACTGAGGCAAATCAATACATTCCGTTCTCGCTTGATGAGGTTAATCTGGATTTTCAAGTTCTTGGTCCAGCAATCAACAACCCCGAGGAAGAAGACGTACTCATCGCCGCGGCAAAAAAAGATAAAGTGGATGAGCGTGTTGCGGCAATTGAAGAGGCGGGATTAAAAGCGGTTGTGCTTGATGTCGAATCTTATGCAACGCAAGCGGCATTTGAATTAATGCGACCACAATTGCCTAATGGTGGTGAAAATCAAATTGTTGCAGTTGTTGATATTGGATCAACTGCAATGCATATGAATATTTTCAAAGATGGCCAGTCGATTTATAGCCGAGACCAAGCTTATGCTGGCAATCAATTGACTCAAGAAATTCAAAGAAAATTTAATATGTCGGCTGAAGAAGCTGAGCAAGCAAAGCGTCAAGGTGGATTGCCAGATAGTTATGAGCCTGATGTTTTGCAGCCATTTATGGATACAATGGCGCTGGAAATTTCTCGTTCCTTGCAATTTTTCTATACTTCAAGTAACTATAATTCAGTGGATCACATTTTACTTGCAGGTGGTTGTAGTGTTATTCATGGCTTAGATGAGGCAGTATCGAGTCGAACACAAGTAGCAAGCACAATGCGAGCAAATCCATTTTTTAGCATGTCAACAGGCAAGGTGAAGGGAAAACAAATTCAGCTGGATGCGCCCTCATTATTAATTGCGTGCGGTTTAGCTATGCGGAGGTTTGACCCAGTATGATTAGAATAAATTTGCTTCCGCATCGCGAGCAAAAGAGAGTCGCAAGACAGCGACGATATGTTTCGATGCTAGTGATGTCGTTCTTGTTGGCTGCAGGTATTGTGCTTGCTGGTTATATGTTTCTATCCGCAAAAATTGATACTCAGGCGGGCAGAAATCAATTTTTGACTGAAGAAAATGCTAAGTTAGATCGTGAAATTGCTGAAATTGATAAATTAAAAGCGGAAAAACAAGCTTTACTTGATCGTAAAAAAATTGTTGAGCGACTACAGTCAAATCGCACTGAAACAGTTCATTTACTAGATCAGTTAACGAGGCAAGTACCTGAGGGCGTGTATCTGAAGGATGTAAAACAAACGAATGATCAATTGGTGTTGATTGGTTACGCTCAATCCAATGCACGAGTTTCTACATTAATGCGCAATTTGAATGATTCTCCTAATTTCGAGCAGCCTTTACTGATTGAAGCGAAATCGGCAACCATTGGCAATCAGCGATTGTCTGAGTTTACGCTAAACGTGAAGTTGACTCGTGCGGATGAACCTACAGAAGCAACTGCGAGTGCGGTAAAACGAGGTCAATCATGACTTTTGATGATTTAAGAAATTTGGATCCAAAAGACGCAGGAAATTGGCCGGTACAGGTACAGATTGCTTCTTTTGTTTTGGTTCTCGTTTTGGTTATTACAGGTGCATACTTTTATCTGTGGAGTTCACAGATGGATGAGTTGGCTGCTGCTAAAGCGACAGAAGAGCAGCTAAAAGTTGATTTTATTGATAAAAAGAAACGTGCGATTAATTTAGCCGAATATAAGCAACAATTACTGGAAATTCAGCAGTCATTTGGCGCTTTGCTGAAGCAATTACCAAATCGTTCTGAAATGGAAACGCTGCTAACCGAGATCAATCAGGCTGGGGTAGGGCGAGGTTTGTTATTTGAGTTGTTCAAGCCGGGTGTCGAAGTTAAAACTGCAGAGTTCGTCGAAGGTCCTATATCGATTAAAGTGTCTGGCTCATATCATGACTTGGCTGCTTTTGTGAGTGATATTGCACAGTTATCACGAATTGTTATCTTGACTGATGTGAAATTAATTGGCGCAAAAGATCAGTTATTGACAATGGAAGCAACAATTAAAACATATCGCGCATTGGATGAGGCTGAGGTGCAGGCTATTAGGCAGGCTGAAGCTGATGCTCGTAAGAAGAAAAAATAAAGGTCTATCGGAGAATAAATTGTGAAAAGATGGCTCCTTTACGTGTTGTTGCTTTCTGGCCTCACTGGCTGTTTTGGCGAAGAACATGGCGATTTAAAAGAGTGGATGGCAGAAGAATCTAAAGGCTTAAGGGGTAAAGTTGAGCCTTTGCCTGAGGCTAAAGTCTACATCGCGTTTCCATATAATGCTTTCGAGCTACCTGATCCGTTTCGCTTAAGCAAGATGGAACTGGCAAAGAAAGGTGGTGGCAGCGGTTTAGCACCCAATACCAATCGAATTAAAGAAGTTTTAGAAAATTATGATTTAGAAAAACTTAGGATGGTCGGTACTTTGCAGCAAGGTAAAGTGGTGCAGGCATTAGTTCGCGCTCCAGACGGTAATCTTTACCGAGTTAAGCCAGGTAGTTATATGGGGCAAAATTTTGGAATGGTAATTAATGTGTCAGAAACTGAGGTTTCACTAAAAGAAATCGTTGAGGATAGCGGTGGTGACTGGGTTGAACGAACCACTAGTTTGAGCTTGGATGATGCGGAGCAGAAAAAATGAAATTAAATAAATTCGTAACTCGTTTAAGCCAAGTTGTATTGACGGTGTTGGCGCCTTTTGTTTTTGCTGCCGAATCTTCAAATATCACAAATATTGAAGTTAGTAGCGTAAGTGCTGATAAACAAATAGTGAAGGTGACGTTTAGTGACGCGCCTCCTACTCCAACGAGCTTCTCTGTCAATACACCACCACGTATTGCATTTGATTTTGCAAATACAGCGAACCAAACAGGCAAGAACTCAGTTCAGGTTAATGGTGCAGCTTTGCGCACCGTGAATATTGCGGAAGGGACTGGTCGCACACGACTTGTCTTTAATTTGCAAAAATTAGCAGGGTACGAAACTAAAGTAGAAGGAAATTCTCTTTTAATTACTGTAGATGCAGCAGGTAGTAGTGCTGTAACCAATAGCGCTCCAGTTCAAAAGAACTCGCAATTTGCTGATGCGAAATCTACAGGTAAGCGTGAAGGTATTCAGAATGTTGATTTTCGTCGCGGAGCCAGTGGTGAGGGCAAGGTGGTCATTGACCTGACTAGTCCAAATGTGGGTATCGATATTCGTCAGCAGGGTAAAAATTTAGTTGTTGAGTTTCCAAAGTCGGCATTGCCGAAGAACCTGGAGCGCAGACTCGATGTCACTGACTTCGGTACGCCAATTCAGAAGATAGAAACTTTTGCACAGGGCGACTCAGTCAAAATGATGATTGAGCCTAAAGGTAATTGGGAATATTCAGCTTATCAAACTGAGAATCGTTTTGTTGTCGAAGTACGTGATGCCGCACAAAGCAAGGATAAAGCTGCCTCAAAAGCTAATTTTAAGGGAGAGAAATTATCTCTTAACTTTCAAAATGTAGAAGTTAGGACCGTTCTGCAAGTCATTGCTGAATTTACTGGGATGAACATTATTACCAGTGATTCTGTTGGTGGTGCTTTGACTTTACGTTTGAAGGATGTGCCTTGGGATCAAGCTTTGGATATTATTTTGCAAGCCAAAGGTTTAGATCAGCGTAAAACGGGCAATGTAATGTGGATCGCGCCGCGTGATGAATTAGCGGCTAAGGAAAAATCTGAGCTTGAAAGTCGTAAGCAAATATCAGAGCTTGAGCCAACGCGTACTGAGTTTTTTCAATTGAAGTATCACAAAGCAGATGCCTTAAAACTGATTTTGAGTGATGATAAACAGAAAATTCTATCACCGCGTGGTTCTGCAGTGATTGATCCACGCACTAATCAAGTTGTGGTTCAGGATATTCCTTCAAAGCTTGAGCAAATTCGTGAATTATTGGCAAAGATTGACATTCCCGTTCGACAGGTCATGATTGAGGCACGGATTGTTGAGGCTGAAGATGGTTTTCAACGAAATTTAGGCGTCAAGTTGCATGGTTTGTACAAAAGCGGTGAAGTTGGTGTTGGTGGTGGATTACAGCAGGGCAATAATATTAATGGTTCTAATGATCCATTGAGTCAATTGTTGAGCTTGCCTGCTGCTGGTATAGGAGGTTTTAGCCCAGGTTCTATTGCAATGTTGATTGCTGGCTCTGATGGTATCTTAGGTCTGGAGTTGAATGCGCTAGAGCAAGATGGGAAATTAAAAATTGTTTCTAGTCCACGACTCATCACGGCAGACAAAGTTGAGGCGTTGATTGAAGATGGTCAAGAAATTCCTTTCTCAAGCTCTTCGCAGAATGGAGCAACCACCGTTGAGTTCAAAAAAGCGACTTTGTCTTTAAAAGTTACCCCACAAATAACGCCTGATGGAAGTGTATTTATGGATGTGCAGGTGAATAAAGACAGTAAGGGTGAGAATACTCTGAATGGGCCTGCAATTAATACAAAACAAATTAAGACTAAAGTCTTAGTTGAAAGTGGTGGCACGGTTGTAATTGGTGGTATTTATATTGAGGATAGTCAAACTACAGTGGCGCAGGTTCCATTGCTGGGGGATATACCCGGACTTGGTAATTTATTTAAAAATAAAGCGGTTAGGAAAAATCGTCGTGAATTACTTATTTTCCTAACTCCACGTGTTTTGGAGTCGAATCTTACGCTGCGTTAATCTCTGGATAGCGTTGCTCACTCGCAAAGATTTAGATATTCAAGTAAAATGCCTGGCATGAGAATGCCAGGCAATTTTTATTTAGTCGGCCTAATGGGGGCTGGCAAGACGACCGTAGGGCGTGCTCTAGCGCGTGCAACCCTAAAAACTTTTTACGATTCTGATCATGATATCGAAGCACGTACGGGTGCAAAGATTCCTATGATTTTCGAAATCGAAGGTGAGAGCGGTTTTCGTGAGCGTGAAGCTGAGTCAATTGCAGAGTTGACGCAATTGCATGGCATCGTGCTTGGAACCGGCGGCGGTGTCATTTTAAATCCAAACAATCGCAAACTGTTGCGTCGCAACGGTTATGTGATTTACCTCCGTGCCAGTCCTGAAGAACTCTATTCCCGTACGTGCCATGATAAAAATCGACCTTTGCTACAAACGGTAGATCCTTTAGGCAAACTTAAAGAATTATATGAAATTCGTGATCCACTTTATCGTGAGGTAGCGGACTTAGTGATTGATACTAGCCAGCAGACTGTAAATTCCCTAATGCAATTATTATTGAAAGAATTGGAGCGCCAGCCATGAGTCGTATTGTAAACGTTGATATCGACCACGCACCGTATTCAATTTTGATTGGACTAGGCCTTTTGCAGTCAGTCTCCGCAATTTTGCCGCTGTTGCCACAAAAGCGAGTGGCGATCGTTACGAATGAAACAATTGCACCCTTGTATTTGGAGGGCTTAGTGAGTTTACTCAAGCAATCTGGAGTTGAGTGCCAAACTATCGTTTTGCCCGATGGTGAGAAATATAAAACATGGGATAGCCTTAATCTGATTTTTGATGCCTTACTCACAGAGCGGGCCGAGCGTAAAACCACGTTGATCGCTTTGGGAGGCGGTGTCATTGGCGATATGACAGGCTTTGCGGCTGCGGTGTATCAGCGTGGCGTCCCATTTATTCAGATCCCAACCACTTTATTGGCTCAAGTTGATTCATCGGTGGGCGGTAAGACGGCGATCAATCATCCGCTCGGTAAGAATATGATAGGGGCGTTTTATCAGCCCAAATTGGTGTTGGCCGATTTGACCACGCTTGATACGCTACCTCAGCGAGAATTTTCTGCTGGCATGGCTGA
>CAUPHX010000088.1:0-9823 GCA_963511125.1 uncultured Deefgea sp.
AGTGCCGCAACCGTGAGGAAGGCGTAAACCCAGATATGCCAATCCATATAGCCGGTGAGCGCCATACCTTGGCCGACTTCAAGCAAATCAACGCCAAGTAATGGCTCGCTGGTCGCGGCTTCTTTGATATAAGAAATATTGAGCAGCAAGCCTTCGAGCGCCAACGTCGCGACCACCGCTGCCCAGCGCTGCAAAAACGCAGCGAAAAAATAAAACAGCAATAAGGAAAATGTGACTCGCGGCATATTCCATTGCGTATCAACAAAAATACGCCCCGCAATCAGTGCCAAAATGGGAAGAGCAATGAGGGTGCCGCGTTGCACGAGCGGCTTTGAGAAATAGGTGCTTAATTTCACTATCAAGAAATGATGACAATTTAAAGACGAGATTATAAAGCTTGGATGAATTTTTGGAGTTATTAAATCAGACCGGCTGATTAATGGTTAATCAGCTGTTTGAGCAGCACTGCAAATTGCCGCATTCCGCTTACGACCCCAATTGGGTGTCACGTGGCGAGTGGTGCGCTTGGGAAGTGAAGCCGCAAGCGGAGAAGAATCAAGCGCCGCAAGGCGATGTCTGAATGGATGGTGTGTATTTGGGCGGCGAAAGCCGCTTTAATCGTTGCATGGGCTTGCAAGCAGCGAGTCCCGCATTAGCGCATGATTTGATGCTCCCCAAACCATGCCCCAGACGACGAAGACGTGCCTTGTGTAAAGCTGCGTCATAATCAGGTATTGGCTTGTACCCAAGCCTGCCAAGCCTTATAAAGCGATGGTGTTCGCGCGGCCACCGCACTGCGATGCCATGGGTTTTCTTGCCAATAATCGATGTGAAAAATAGAACCCACTTGGCCTCCCGACTCCAGCAAAATCAAAACCCCCGCTGCGTAATCCCAGAGTTTTTGCGCGCCGTGCAACATGACATCAGTGCGCCCTGCTGCCAGCCAGCACCAATCAATCGTCGACGCGCCAAAGTTGCGGTGACTGTGATACGGATTGACCGTCACAATTCGCGTTGCCAAATGGCCAGATAGCCATTTCGTTTCCACTGAAGCCATCGCATGCTTCAAAATCTTATCATCGCCCAAAAACGGCAGGCGATCATGATTTAACCAAGCTCCCTGTCCCGCCTCTGCCGCAAAACATTCATCCAAGACTGGAATATAAACCACGCCCAGCACCGGACGATGCGCGCGAAACAAGGCGATAGACACCGCAAAATAGGGCAGTCCATGTGCAAAATTACTCGTTCCATCGATTGGATCGACCACCCACAGCCCATCAGAGTACGTTTCCCACAATCGCTCTTGCTCGGCCTGCGTCATTTCCTCACCCAGTACCGGGCAATCCACCAACGTTGGCAACAACCTTTGCAAGGCTTTTTGTGCTGCTAAATCAGCCTCGGTGAACAAACTGCCGTCATGCTTAATTTCTGCGACTACTTTTTTATAGCGCGGCATGATTTCGGTGGCGGCCACCTTGCGGGCAATCGCGCATAAAGCGTGTAATGTTTCGCTGGGTTGGGACACGATCAATCTCTTTTTTAATATTTCGGCCAATGGTTTTGCTTTGCCGCATTGTATCGGAGAGCCGACATCTCTGCTGTGCTGGATTTACGCAAGGACTCAAAACTTCAGCAGCACCACAACTAAAACGGCGGCATGGATTAGCGCATACGCCATGAGCAATTCTGGTATGCCGGAGTCAGTTAAGGTCTAAAATTGTGCGAACAAAGCAAGCGATCGGACTGAGTTTGATTTATGCCACTACGCCGATTGCAACTGTAAACCGACAACCTCGCCCATGAAGGCCGGTCGATAATTGAATGGTGCCGTTCAAACGAGCAACCGCCTGAGCCACAATTGCCAAGCCCAAGCCCGTGCCTGCGACATCGTGCCCTGCGCCGCGATAGAAGCGCTCGAAAATCCGCTCGCGATCAGCCTCGGCAATGCCGGGGCCATTATCGGCGACCGATAAAATCATCATGCCATCCACTTGGCGTAATTCGACATCGATCTGATCGCCCTCACCGACATACAAAATCGCGTTATTGAGTAGATTTTGCACAATTGATTGCACTGAATTGGCATCGACTACATTAAATAGCGTATCTGGCGCATCAAAGGAAAGTTCAATTTTCCGCGCAATCGCAGCCGGCGCTAAACGGGCCAGCTCTTGTTGCAGCAAGGCTGCGACATCAATCGCTTCACTGGCCACCAGTTTATCGTTATCAATGTGCGACATTTCGAGGAGCTGGGCAATCAAATGCGAGGAACGATTAATGGCTAACTCTAGATTTTTCTCGGCGGCAAAACGATCCGCAGGGGTTTGTGCCAATGTTAAGACGTGCGCTTGCGCTGAAATCACCGCCATCGGCGTGCGTAATTCATGTGCGGCGTCTTGTACAAAAGCATGTTCGCGTTCGATTTTGCTGCGCAATTGGTTTAATAAACGATCGAGCGCTGCGGTGAGTGGCTTTAGCTCCGCATAAGGGCTACTAAAATTAAGCGGCGATAGATCATCTTTATTTTTATCTGCAATCAGCTTCGATAACAGCTGTAGCGGCCTTAAACCACGCGCCACCACCAACCAAATCGTCAAAACAAAAATAGGCAAAGCGATCAACATATAGACGGCCAATTCCATCACCAGCTTGATGAAAAACCACAGTGAATTCACCATGGGCATGGCCACCATCAACTCCCAATTGGATGTTTTCGCAGAGAAAACGCGGTAAGCCTGGCCATTCACCTCCGCATCACTCAATGGTGGACGACCCGAAGCGAGCTTAGCCGTGCCACCTTCGGGAGAAATGAAAATCTGCCGCCCTTGCAAATCACTGAGCTGTAATAAGACGACCACAGGGAATTCATCGTCACGAATACTGGCATTCAACATGTTCGATGTCGTCGCAATCGCTGCGCGCGCCTCGCTTTCTGAGGTCAGAGAGGACAGTGAAGAGAGCAAGACCTTGCTCTGCAAAATCAGTAATCGATCGCGCTCAACGGGCTCATTCGCCTCCATATAACCGTAAATCGCCACCGTCACCCAAACCAAACCAAAGGCAATCAAAATCGCAATCACCACACGCCTGATCAGGCTAGGGCCGAAATAATGTAAATAGCGTTTCATGGCAGCAACATATAACCAATGCCGCGCACGGTGCGAATCCGCTGCGCGCCGATTTTTCGACGTAAATTCGACATATGCACTTCGAGTGCACCAAAATCAATTGCATCACCGAGCGGTTCCAATCGCTGCGCCAATGCGCCTTTCGGCACGACAACGCCTGGCTCTCTGGCCAACTCCAGTAATAAATGAAACTCTCTTGGCGATAAATCTAATGTTGTCCCAGCAAGGCTGGCCTGATAGCGGCGTGGCTCAATCTGTAAATCACCGATATCCCACACATCACTGGCTTGCTGCGCATAACGCCGCAACACCGCACGCATGCGAGCGATCAATTCGGCGGTGGCAAAGGGCTTGATAATAAAATCATCGGCCCCGCCATCTAAGCCCGCCAAGCGATCATCCAAAGCCGAGCGCGCCGTAATCACAATAATCGGTGTGGCAATACCCGCCTTGCGCCACCGATTGAGCAGATCAAAACCAACGCCATCCGGCAACGTTAAATCCAATAACACACAATCAAATTCCATGTCCTGTTTCGAACGAGGCGCATCGGCGATGCTGCGCCGCCATTCGCTACTGATGTCTTCGGCCTTGAGTGCCTGCTGGAGTGCGAACCCGAGATCGAGGTCGTCTTCAATAATTAAGATATGCATGCAAACAGTTTACCTGATGAACCTTAAGCTTTGCTTAAGCTTGTCATACTGCTGATGCTTCAAAAATAAAGCCAACACCGAAGTGCTGGCCTTGTGATGCGTTTTACCGCGTTTATTTACCCAAACCTACGTCTTTTGGCGGATATTTCTTAAACGTCGCCGCGTGCGCTTTGGCTTCTGCGCCTGATGACGCAAGCCAAGCATTCATGCGGTGACCAACTGGCATTTGCTCTTTTGGGTCGATATACAGATTGTAGAGCCAAGGCGCGAGGCCGACGGTTTGCACCACGCTATTGTCGATCCACATGAACTCATTTTGTGGCTGAATGACTTTAAAGTGCGCTTTGTATTCACGGAAACGCACCGCCATAAAGTTTTGTTCCGACCAGTAATAAATATTTTCCCGTTTTGATTCGCCGTTATCGGCCAATAGGAACGAGGTTTGATCGATCCCATCGATATAACGGTCGGTCGGGATTTTCGCATTTGCACCCGCGATATTGATGGATGTATTAAATAGATCCATCAAATCAAACAACTCAGCACTTTCGCGCGGTTGAATCATGCCTTTCCAATACGCAATCCCCGGCACACGAACGCCGCCTTCCCACGTCGTGGCTTTCGCGCCTCTAAATGGCGTGTAACCAGAATCGGGCCACATGTCCATTTGCGGGCCATTATCTGAAGTCAAAAACACCAAGGTATTTTCAGCCACGCCTGCGTCTTCGAGTGCTTTCATAATGCGGCCCGTCAGCGCATCGACTTCGACTAAAGCATCTTTAAACGGATACTTGCTGGCACTCTTGCCCAAAAATTCTTTGCTTGGGTAATTGTCGGTATGCACTTTCATAAAGCCATGTTCAAGAAAGAAAGGTTTGCCGCTTTTGGCCAATTCTTTAATTTTCTTGATCGCATATTCGGTGGTGCGCTGATCGGCTTCGGCGATGTCTTCTAAGCTCTTGGTTTCGATAACGACTTTGTCTTTTTTATCGCCTTTTTTGCCATACACCAAGGATTCAGAAACACCAAGACCGTGATACGCGGCCAGTTTTTCTTTATCCAACACTAAATCAGGATATTTGTTGGCGTCGAGCGTTTGGCTCATTTCTTTTTGGGCGGCGTAATAGCCGTAAAATTCGTCGAACCCTACATCATAAGGGCGCATGCCTTCGAGCTCGCCAATATGCCACTTCCCCGACAACACGGTGTGGTAGCCCGAATCAGACAAGATTTTAGCGACGCTGGTTTCGCCTTCCCATGGATTCACTTTCAGCGTATCGCCCGCCAAAATCGGCCGCGTCAAACCGGTTCGCACTGGCAGACGGCCAGTCAGAATCGCCGAGCGCGTTGGCGTCGAAGTCGGTTGCGAATACGTCGACGTTAGTGATAAACCTTCGCGCGCGATGCGGTCGATATTCGGTGTCGCTGCACCAATATGCGCGCCGCCGCCCCACGGTCCACCCAAATCGCCAAAGCCCAAATCATCCACGACGATCCAAACGATATTCGGGCGCTTGCCGGTTTTTTTGTAGAGCGCATCAAGCTTGGCTTGAGCGGCTTTATCCTGCTCTGGGCGTGGAATCGCCGGCTGCATATTTTCTTTTGTCACCACGCTGCGATTGAGCGCGGAACCAAACGCAAAAGCTGGGCTAGCCCCCAATAACAGGGTTGAGCCGATCAAGCTGGCTAACAGTGTTTTCTTTAAACTCATCACATTCTCCTGTCTGAAAATAGTGTATGTATATAAATTAAGGCATTGCTATTAATGCTATAGAGCAATATACCCATCAAGATCAACGTCGTTGCAATTCACTACGGAAACTCGTTGCCCTCTTCACCTTGGCTAAAGCCTTTTTAATCCAAAGTATTATGCCTGATAATGTCATAAAACAGCGCTATAATTCCCGCACAAAGCCTACACAAAGCCTACACAGAGCCTACACATAACCTACGGCCTTGGCCACTTATTATCGAGATTTCAAAATGCCAAACACAAAGCATTTGCAATACCAACGTACTCTGCTCAGTTTGATGATCGCCAGCTCGCTCGGGCTCGCTCATGCCGCCAGCCCAAGTGATGGCTCTGTGCTTCCCTTTCCATCCGTACCCACCGCCAGTAAAGCGGGCCCAACGCTAGAAACCTCAACCCATCAGCGCCGCGCGCAGCCTAATCATCTGGCCAAAGACGCTCCGAATGTGCTGATTATTTTGATTGATGACGTTGGCTTTGGTCAGGCCAGCACTTTTGGCGGCGAAATTAATACGCCGACGCTGTCTAAAATCGCCGCAACGGGGATTAGCTACAACGCGATGCACAACACCTCGATCAGCTCGCCAACTCGCGCCGCTTTGCTCACTGGGCGTAATCATCACCGCGTTGGTAGCGGCACCATCGCCGAGCGCGCGGTGGATTGGGATGGCTACACTGGCGTAATGCCAAAAACGTCGGCCACCGTCGCCGAAGTTTTACGCCAATACGGTTATAAAACTTCTGCATTTGGTAAATGGCACAACACGCCAGCCGATCAAACCACCGCGATGGGTCCGTTTGATAAATGGCCAACGGGTTATGGCTTTGATTACTTCTATGGTTTCCTCGCTGGTGAAACCAGTCAGTACGAACCGCGCTTGGTTGAAAACACCAGTATCGTTGAGCCACCGCACACCAAGGACTACAACCTGAATACCGATTTGGCCAATAAAGCGATTGGCTGGCTGAAAAACGAGCAAGCGTATTCGCCTGATAAACCCTTCTTTATGTACTTCGCCACCGGCGGTGGCCACGGCCCACACCACGTTGCGCCGGAATGGACAGCCAAATATAAAGACAAATTTAACGACGGCTACGAAGCGATGCGCGAGCGCATTTTGAAGCGCCAAAAAGAAGCGGGCTGGGTGCCACAAGCCACTGAGCTAACTAAACGCGTTGAATCGATGCCCGCGTGGGATAGCATTCCAGAAGCCGAGCGCCCATTCCAATTGCGCCTGATGGAAACGTTTGCCGGTTTTGTTGAGCAAACCGACTATGAAATCGGCCGTGTAGTCAGCGAAATTGAGCGCCAAGGCAAACGCGACAACACCATCATCATTTATCTTTTCGGCGATAACGGCGCGAGCGCCGAAGGCCAAAAAGGCACGATCAGCGAATTGCTGGCGCAAAACAATATCCCCAATACCGTTGAGCAACAAATGACGGCGCTGGATAAATTGGGTGGTCTGGACGCAATTGGTACACACAAAACAGACAATATGTACCACGCAGGATGGGCTTGGGCTGGCAATACGCCGCTCAAATCGACCAAACTGGTGGCAGCGCACTTTGGTGGTACGCGTTCACCCATGGCCATTTCTTGGCCAGCCAAAATCCGTCATGACAAGATCGCGCGTTCGCAATTTCACCACGTGAACGACATCGTGCCGACCTTGTACGAAGCCATCGGTATCAAAGCACCAAAAGAAGTGAACGGCTTTAAACAAGACCAAATCGACGGCATTAGCTTGGCCTACACCTTTGCTAATCCAAAAGTACCAACGCGCAAAAAAGTGCAGTACTTCGAAAACAGCGGTAGCCGAGGCATTTATAAAGATGGCTGGTTTGCAGGCGCGTTTGGTCCATTTACCCCATGGGATGCCGCTGGCTCTACCGCCAAAATGGCGAGCTGGAATGCGACTAAAGACGAATGGGAACTTTACAACCTGAACAACGATTTCGCACAAGCGAATGATCTGGCGAAAAAAGACCCGAAAAAACTCGCAGCGCTGAAAAAAGAATTCGATAAGCAAGCCAAAGACAATAAAGCTTGGCCGATTGGCGCGGGAACTTGGTTGCGTCTGCACCCAGAAGATCGCCTCGCATCGCCATATACCAGCTGGACTTTCAGCGACACCACACGACGCATGCCTGAATTTACTGCGCCGGGCCTAGGCCGTGAAAGCACGCGCGTCGTGATTGATGCCGATGTGCCGGAAAACGCATCGGGCGTGTTGTACGCACTCGGTGGCGGTAGCGGCGGTCTGACGGTGTATATGGATCAAGGCAAAATTGTTTACCTGTACAACATGCTGCTGATCGAGCAATACCAAACTGAACCCGCGGCAATTGCGGCAGGCAAACGCGAAATCATCATCGACACGACCTTTGACAGCCCGAAACCAATCGGCCCTGCCACCGTGGTGATTTCAGTCGACGGTAAAGAAGTTGCACGCACTCGCGTGGCGCGCACTGTGCCAGCGGCATTTACCGCCAGCGAATCGTTTGATGTCGGCATGGACTTGGGTTCGCCCGTCGCTAGCGCCTATGACGAGCGTCGGCCGTTTGCGTTTAACGGCAAAATCAATAGCGTGAAAGTCGCACTGAAACCACAGCAAGTCGCAAAAAAATAAAATGATATAGATGCCCGTAGCCGTATCAGGCTACGGGCATCAAATTACATAGGATACAGGATGATACCCATGAAATTAAAACGCACATTACTTGCCACATTGCTCGCAGTAGCCAGCGCAACGGCACTGGCCGAAGAAGGTGGCACGGGCCACTATATGCCCGGCTCAATGGCATCATTTATCGACAGCGTACCACCAGCAGCACCCGCGTTTCTAATGCGCTTGAATGTCATTAATTACGATGCAAAAGTGGATAAGAATGTCCAACTCCCCTTCGCAGGGATGGTTCTGAATGGTGCTGAGGTTGAAGTCGAAGGCTACGGTTTAACCATGGTCTGGAGCCCTGATGTCGGCTTGCCCTCGCCGTGGAACTTTGCCATGAGCGCGACGATTCCGGTGGTGAATGTCAACGTCAACGCCTCGGCCTCCGCCGCAACACGCAGTGGCGCCAGCAAGTCGATCTCACTTAGCGACAGCGAACTTGGCTTGGGCGACTTGGTATTGCAGCCGATCATGCTCAATTACAAAAATTCGCCCGATCTATCAACCAACTTCCGCCTCTCGGTGTATGCGCCTACAGGCGACTATACTGTTGGCAAGCTGGCCAATACCGGCAAGAATTACTGGAGTTTCGAGCCGACGTTGGCCTTTGTTTATTTCGGTCAACAAAACGGTATCGAAGCGACTTTATTTAACGGCATCACCTTTAATACCGAGAACAAAGACACCCAATACCATTCTGGCGCGCAATACCATGTCGAAGGCACATTGGCGCAGCACTTCCCATTGTGGGGCGGCCTCGCTGGTGCTGGTCTGACGGGCTATTACTACCATCAATTGGTCGGCGACAGCGGTGCAGGTGCAACGATGGGCGACTTCAAAGCCGGCTCGGCGGCGATTGGCCCAGCGCTGTCTTACATCACCAAAGTGGGCAACCACAATGTTTCAGCCGAATTGAAATGGCTGCGCGACTTTGACAATGTGAATCGTCTGAAGGGCGATACGATTTTCTTTAAATTGCTAAGTAATTTCTAATCGTTCAAACCCATTAATTCGATTTTTTAGGAAAAATTTAAATGAAATTTAAAACCTCAATCTTACTCCCCCTCATTACCGCATTGAGCCTAATCGGTTTTACAGCAGTCGCCCAAGCGGCCAAGGTCGTGCAGCCCAACCAAGGCAATCCCGGTTCATGGCGGGTCATTGGCAAAGTACAAGCCAATTACGGCGGCGATCACGACACCATCATCGTGGAAGGCCCTTATGATAATTTTCGCGCCATCAAGTTCAAAGTGACGGATGCACCACTCAATATGCATCACATGTTGGTGACGTATGACAATGGCGCGCCGGATAAAATCGAAATTCGCCAAAATATCGCCCAAGGCGGCGAAAGCCGTGTCATCGACCTAAAAGGCGTTGGCAAACGTAGTTTGCGCAAAGTTGAATTTTGGTACGACACGCAGGGCAAATTCAAAGGCAAAGCCGACGTCATCTTGTTTGGGAAGAAATAAAAGTCACTACCTCATCAAGAGCGTAAGTATAAGCATGAAGGCCATTTTTTTATTGTGCTTCATTCATATACCCAAGGAAAATATAGAAAAATATTTTTTGAACTAATAATAGGAAATGCGATGAAAGGGATTTTAAAAAGTA
>CAUPHX010000089.1:0-9797 GCA_963511125.1 uncultured Deefgea sp.
AAGACGCGTGAAGGGATGCGAAGGATCAAGACCAATAGGCGTCAAAATTGGCATCAATTCACGAAAAAAGAAATCCTTCACCCACGCACGCTGCGCATCGGTCCACAAACTACGGCGGAAGAAATAAATGCCCTCGGCTTCCATCGCTGGAAATACATTTTCACGCAAAATGCGATATTGACGCTCAACCAAGTCATGTGCTTCTTTGGTGACCAGATCAAACGCTTGATGGGGTGTCATCCCTTCAGGCAGCAAACGAGATGGATTGAGACGCATATTTTCTTTCAGCCACGACATGCGCAATTCAAAAAACTCATCCATATTGCTCGATACTATACACAAGAACTTCAAGCGCTCGAGCAATGGATTGCGTACGTCTTCTGCCTGGGCCAAAACACGGCGGTTAAATTCGAGCAAGCCCAATTCACGGTTAAGTAATAGCTGGCTATCGGCAGGTTTATAAGTCATGGCAGCGCTCTTTGGTGGCGATCGATGAAAATTAAATAAGGTTTATTTTCGGAGTCCAAAAACAAACCTCATTCAACGAGATGAATGTAAAAATTGTATGGCAAAGCGTCGAAATCGCAGACAGTACTATTGTGTACGACCCGATGAAATAGCGATGCAAAAACATTATTCTTGGCGACTTACTCATGCAACAGGCCGCATTATGCGGCCTGTGTGATTACATTACTGTGGCACGTAACCTTGGATGGCATCGGCACCTGAACCAAAGAAATAATTCTCTAGCTGCTGTTGCAAATATTTGCGAGCACTTGGATCAGCCAAACTCAAACGATTTTCGTTAATCAACATCGTTTGGTGCTTTACCCAAGCCGCCCAGGCTTCTTTAGAAACGGCATCATAAACTTTTTTGCCTAATTCGCCTGGCAACGGTGGAAAATCCAGACCTTCAGCTTCACGACCCAATTTTACACATTGAACGGTACGGCTCATTTAACGCTCCAATTTTATGACAAATATATTACAAATTAATGACAAGTATTAAACGTTGAATAAGAAATTCAGTACATCACCGTCTTTAACAACGTATTCCTTGCCCTCGGCACGCATTTTGCCCGCCTCTTTGGCGCCTTGCTCACCCTTATAGCTGATGAAGTCATCATAGGCGATGGTTTGGGCACGAATATAGCCACGCTCGAAGTCGGTATGGATTACGCCAGCAGCTTGTGGGCCGGTGTCGCCTTTATGGATAGTCCAAGCGCGGACTTCTTTCACGCCAGCGGTGAAATAGGTTTGCAAACCGAGTAGCTCATAACCCGCGCGAATCAAACGATTCAAACCAGGCTCAGACTGGCCCAGTGAACTCAAAAACTCCGCTTTGTCGGCATCATCCAGCTCGGCAATTTCGCTCTCAATTGCCGCACAGACGGCGACCACTGGCGCGCCCTCTGCAGTGGCGTGCGCGATGACTTTATCGAGCAATGGGTTATTTTCAAACCCATCTTCAGCGACGTTGGCAACGTACATGGCGGGCTTAATCGTCAACAAGCAAAGCGGTTTAATCGCGGCTTTCTCTTCTGCGCTCAGTTTCAGTGAACGCGCTGGCAAACCTTCGTTCAGATGCGGCAAAAGTTTTTCCAACACGGCGACAGTGGCGAGCGCGTCTTTATCACCGGAACGAGCTTTTTTGCCGTCGCGCTGAATGGCTTTTTCAACCGTATTCATATCGGCCAAGGCCAATTCAGTACCAATCACGATAATGTCGTCGATTGGATCAATGCGATTGGCAACGTGAATAATGTTGTCGTTTTCAAAACAACGCACCACATTCACAATCGCGTCGGTTTCACGAATATTGGCCAAAAATTGGTTGCCCAAACCTTCGCCCTTACTCGCGCCAGCGACCAAGCCAGCAATATCGACAAACTCGACAATCGCCGATTGAATTTTTTGTGGATTAACGATTTTCGCTAATTCGGCCAAACGAGGATCTGGCACTTCAACGATACCGACATTCGGCTCAATGGTGCAGAATGGGTAGTTAGCTGCTTCGATACCAGAATTAGTCAGCGCATTAAAAAGCGTAGATTTACCGACGTTGGGCAAGCCAACAATACCGCACTTGAGACTCATGAGTTTCCTTGCTGGGGACGCCGCCCCATAAATACTAAACCGCCAATTTTAACTGATGAGGCGCCCTTATGGCGCCTCCGACTGTCTTACTCAGCCCTATTCCGCCACTTTTTACGCAAAAACACCCGAAAATCAATGCAATTGATGCTTGCTGCGCGAGGCTTCTGTATTTTCGCGGAAGAAATCCCGAATTTCGATGACCATTTCTGGAATTTGCTCGGCGACTTCGTTGTCATGCCGCACTAAATCAATCCCTTCTTTGACCATATCTTCGCGCATTTCGTCGTCCGAACCGCTCATGATCGCCATAAACATAAACTGGCCTTCTTCTTCATCAATCAGCGGCTGCCATTCATCTTCGGCCAAACCCGCGCCAAAGCAGAAGCCCAAGCTCCATTCTTCGATGCTGGAGTTTTGCATTGATTCATCTTCCCAGTACAACAATGGTTCGTATACTGGTGGATCTTGCGCCAATTCATCAGCAATTTGATTGTAGAGACGCATCACCAAATTGATGATTGCGTCGCCTTCAGGCAGCGCAAAAATCACGGCCTCAGGTCGATCCCAAATTTGCCCCAGCCATTGACTCGGCATCACGGACGCCGGGCCAATCAAGATGGCGGTCAGGTAACCGTGCAGCATCGACAAAGACATCGCGTCTTTGCCGACCGCATCTGAATACAAAAATTGATCAAGCTGATCCATTTCTTCATCAGTCAAAGGTTGGTCAAGTAATAGGGACATAAGGTACTCCAGATATAAAACATTTAATCGAATAACGATTAACCTATGGGTATTTGGTTGCAGCGATTATTTAATAATGGCCAGCATCAAATACCCATGCATTATTTTTCAATTTTGGTCGGGCGTTGCCAGCCACTGAGCGTCAGTTGCTTGGCACGCGCAATCGTCAACGCATCAGCGGGCGCGTCTTTCGTGATCACCGACCCCGCGCCAGTGGTCGCACCAGCGCCAATGGTAACGGGCGCTACCAGCGAATTATTGCTGCCAATTCGAACATTGTCTTCAATCACCGTGATGAATTTATTCACACCGTCGTAATTGCAAGTAATTGTCCCTGCGCCCACATTCACGCCTGCGCCAATTTGGGCATCGCCAATATAGCTCAGGTGATTCACTTTCGAGCCTACACCCACCGTTGATTTTTTAACTTCAACAAAGTTACCAATATGTACTTGCTCGGCCAACTGAGCACCGGGGCGCAAGCGCGCGTATGGGCCGATCAAGCTGCCAGCACCAACGATGGCGTCTTCCAAATGGCAGAACGGATGAATCACGGCGCCATCGGCAATCGTGACATTTTTCAACACGCAATTGGCGCCAATCGTCACGCCTTTACCGAGCACAACGTCGCCTTCAAATACGCAATTTACATCAATCAATACATCCTGACCGTGCTTGAGCGTACCACGAACGTCGATCCGCGCAGGGTCAGCCAAGCCAACGCCGGCGGTTAGCAAAGATTTGGCAATCTCAGCTTGATGAATGCGCTCTAAACCCGCCAACTGTAATTTGTTATTGATACCCTCAGCTTCCCAATGATCTTGGGGCTGCACCGTGGCGATTTCAACGCCATCGCGCACTGCTAGCGCAATCAAATCGGTGGCGTAATATTCGCCTTGGGCATTGTCATTTTTGAGTTCCGACAACCAACCTGCTACGCGCGCGGTCGGCAAGGCCAAGATGCCGGTATTCATTTCACCGATTTGTGCTTGTTCAGGTGTGCAATCTTTTTGTTCAACGATGCAGGTCACTTTGCCAGCGGCATCGCGCACGATGCGGCCATAGCCTGTGGCATCATCCAAAATATCGGTCAGAATGCCGAGCTTGTCACCAGCGCTCGCCGCCAACAAAGACTGAATGGTGGCAAGGCGAGTCAAAGGGACGTCGCCATACAGCATCAGGGTAATGCCACCCACGCATTGTGGAATGGCCTGTGCTAGCGCATGCCCCGTACCGAGCTGCTCGGCTTGGTGCGCCCAAGTCAGATCAGTTTGTGCCGCCAATTGGCTTTGTACCTGCTCGCCGCCGTGACCATAAACGATGACCATTTTTTGCGGATTAAGCAGGCGCGCGGTATCAATGACGTGTTGCACCAGCGGTTTGCCCGCCAAACGATGCAATACTTTCGGCAAACTTGAATACATCCGCTTGCCTTGACCAGCCGCTAAAATCACCACGTTTAATACAGAATCCATTTTTTACCATCCCAATAAATATACAATTTGACGCTATTCTAATCGCCTACGTAAATCACGGACAGCATGACATCACTTTATTGCAATTTATCTGTCATGCATCCTTCGTTCAGGCAAAGAAAAAGGCAGCCTAAGCTGCCTTTTTGATTTCTATCTTGCTGTTAATGCAATATGAGTTGCAGTAATTAGCGGCTGATCCGTTTTAATTTAGATACAACAGCGAGTTTCGCTACTGCATCCATCAATTCGGCCTGCGCCATTGCGAAGTCCATCGACGAAGAATGATTTTTCAATGCTTCTTCTGCGCGGCGTTTTGCTTCCAACGCCTTCGCTTCATCAATGTCCGCGCCACGAATCGCAGTGTCTGCCAATACTGTCACACCGTCCGGCTGAACTTCGAGCATGCCACCTGAAACAAACAGGATGACATCATCGTCGTTCGAGTTGGCGATCTTGATACGGATCGCGCCCGGGCGAATGCGAGTCAGCAACGGCGCGTGCCGTGGCAGAATACCGATCTCACCCTTGTCGGCAGGTGCAGAGATAAACTCTGCAACACCCGAGTAGATCAGTTCTTCAGCACTAACTACGTCCACACGCATGGTCATGGCCATCGCTTAACCCCTTTATTGCATCGACTTGGCTTTTTCGATCGCTTCTTCGATGCCGCCAACCATATAGAAGGCTTGCTCTGGAAGGTGATCGTAATCGCCATTCAAGATACCCTTGAAGCCCTTGAGGGTTTCTTTGAGCGGAACGTACTTGCCTGGCGAGCCAGTGAATACTTCAGCAACGTGGAACGGTTGCGACAAGAAACGTTGAATCTTACGTGCACGGGTAACGACCAATTTGTCTTCTGGAGACAATTCGTCCATACCCAGAATTGCGATAATGTCTTGCAATTCTTTGTACTTTTGCAGAGTTTGCTGAACGCCGCGCGCTACAGAGTAGTGCTCTTCGCCAACCACTTGCGGATCCAATTGACGTGAAGTTGAATCGAGTGGATCTACCGCTGGGTAGATACCTAACGATGCAATGTCACGGCTCAGAACAACAGTCGCATCCAAATGGGCGAAGGTTGTTGCTGGTGATGGATCGGTCAAGTCATCCGCAGGGACGTAAACGGCTTGAATCGATGTAATCGAGCCAGTTTTCGTCGAAGTGATACGCTCTTGAAGCGCACCCATCTCTTCAGCCAATGTAGGTTGGTAACCCACGGCAGAAGGCATACGACCCAACAATGCAGATACTTCAGTACCAGCAAGGGTGTAGCGGTAGATGTTATCAACGAAGAACAAGATGTCACGGCCTTCGTCACGGAAATGTTCCGCGATTGACAAACCCGTCAACGCTACGCGCAAACGGTTGCCTGGAGGCTCGTTCATTTGACCGTAAACCATCGCCACTTTATCAAGAACATTAGAGTCCTTCATTTCGTGGTAGAAGTCGTTACCCTCACGAGTACGCTCACCTACACCAGCAAACACAGACAAACCACTGTGTGCTTTAGCGATGTTATTGATCAATTCCATCATGTTCACGGTTTTGCCGACACCGGCACCACCGAACAAACCAACCTTACCACCCTTAGCAAACGGGCAAACCAAGTCAATAACCTTGATACCTGTTTCTAATAGATCGATCGATTGATTCAATTCATCAAATTTTGGTGCAGCTTGGTGAATCGCGCGAGTTGCTTCGCCGTTCACTGGGCCTGCATCATCAATCGGGTTGCCCAACACATCCATAATACGGCCCAGAGTTGCATTACCCACTGGCACCATAATTGGTGCGCCAGTATTGGTAACGCCTGTACCGCGTTTAAGACCATCAGTACTACCCATGGCAATGGCGCGCACTACGCCGTCGCCGAGCTGCTGCTGAACTTCCAGCGTCAGTTCTGCGCCAACTAGTTTGAGCGCGTCATACACCTTGGGAATGTTGTCACGCGGAAATTCCACGTCAACAACTGGCCCAATGATTTGTACGATTTTACCTTGGCTCATCGTTTTTCCTAATCCAGTTAATCCGTCAAGGCCCAATTAAACTGCTGCCGCACCACCAACAATTTCCGAAAGTTCTTTCGTAATTGCCGCTTGACGCGTTTTGTTATATAGCAGTTGCAGGGAGCCGATTACATTGTCAGCGTTGTCAGTTGCAGCTTTCATTGCCACCATACGTGAAGCTTGTTCTGATGCGATATTTTCCGCTACAGCTTGGTAAACCAAAGCCTCTACATAGCGGTTCATCAAATCATCAATCACCGTTTTTGCATCTGGCTCATACAGGTATTCCCAGTTGTGCGCAGATTTCGGTTTTTCAAACGCTTCGCTTGCGAGTGGTAGCAATTGCTCAATCACCGGTTCTTGTTTCATCGTGTTGATGAAACGCGTGTAAACGATATGCACTTCGTCTACTTCGCCAGCGATATAGGCATCGATCATCACTTTGATCGGCCCAATTAGCTGTTCAAGATGAGGCGTTTCACCAAGGCCAATCGCCGAAGAGACGACCTTCGCGCCATTGCGCTTCATGAAACTCAAACCTTTATTGCCAATCGCTGTAGTAACCGTTTCAACGCCAACGTTATGCATATCTTTCATTTTATTGAAAGCCGCACGCAGGGCGTTGGTGTTTAAACCACCACACAGACCTTTGTCCGAAGACACAATAATCAGGCCAACCCGCTTGACGGTGTCGCGCTTGTGGAGATATGGGTGCTCATAGTCGACTAAAGCTTGGCTCAAGTGGCCAACCACATTACGGATTTTTTCACCGTAAGGACGGGCCGCTTTCATACGCTCTTGAGCCTTGCGCATTTTCGACGTGGCAACCATTTCCATGGCGCGGGTGATCTTTTGCGTATTTTTTACGCTTTTGATCTTGGTACGAATTTCTTTACCGCTTGCCATGATTTGATCCCTTTTTCAACGTCTCAAATCAGTAAGCAGCGCCGGCTTTAAAGGCATTCGCAGCTTTCATGATGATTGCTTCGTCATCAGATGACAGTTCACCCTTGTCATCAACACGATTCAATACATCTGCGTGATTTGCTTTCAGTTCGCTCAAGAATGCAGCTTCAAAAGCCAAGGCACGATCAACAGCAACGTCATCATAAACGCCTTTGTTAATCAGCAGCAGGGTAACACCCAACTCGCCGACTTTCATAGGTGCGTACTGAGCTTGTTTCATCAACTCAGTCACCATCTTGCCGCGTTCCAATTGCTTGCGTGTTGCTTCGTCAAGATCAGATGCGAACTGGGCAAAAGCCGCCAATTCACGATACTGAGCCAGAGCTAAACGCACACCGCCACCCAATTTCTTGATGACTTTAGTTTGCGCAGCACCACCAACACGTGAAACCGAAATACCTGCATTCATCGCTGGGCGAATACCCGCGTTGAACAAGTCAGTTTCCAAGAAAATCTGACCATCAGTAATCGAAATTACATTGGTTGGAACGAATGCAGAAACGTCACCAGCTTGAGTTTCAATGATTGGCAATGCAGTCAATGAACCTGTTTTGCCTTTCACTGCGCCATTCGTCAAACGCTCAACTTCCACTTCATTGATACGCGATGCGCGTTCCAACAAGCGGCTGTGGAGATAGAAAACGTCGCCAGGGAATGCTTCACGGCCCGGAGGACGGCGCAATAGCAATGAAATTTGACGGTAAGCAACAGCTTGCTTAGACAAATCATCGTATACGATCAATGCATCTTCGCCGAGGTCGCGGAAGTATTCACCCATCGTGCAACCAGAGTATGCAGCGATGTATTGCAACGCAGCAGCTTCAGAAGCGGCAGCAGCAACAATAATCGTGTGACCCAAAGCACCGTGCTCTTCCAATTTACGAACTACGTTCGCAATTGAAGAAGCTTTTTGACCAATCGCCACATAGATACAAGTAACGCCAGTACCTTTTTGGTTAATGATTGCGTCAAGTGCAACAGCCGTTTTACCGGTTTGACGGTCACCAATGATCAACTCACGTTGACCACGGCCCACTGGTACCATGGTATCAATTGACTTGATACCCGTTTGCAATGGTTGTGATACTGATTGACGAGCAATAACGCCTGGCGCGATTTTTTCAATCGGCGCAGTCAGCGTAGTACCCAATGGGCCTTTGCCGTCGATAGGTTGACCCAATGCGTTCACAACGCGACCGATCAATTCACGACCGATTGGGACTTCCAAGATGCGACCAGTACATTTAACCTCATCGCCTTCAGCGATGTGTTTGTAGTCACCTAAAATAACAGCACCGACAGAATCGCGCTCAAGATTGAGTGCCAAGCCGAAGGTATTACCCGGGAATTCCAACATCTCACCTTGCATAACTTCCGACAAACCGTGCACGCGCACGATACCGTCAGTTACCGACACCACAGTACCAGTCGTGCTGGATTGGGCGCCTTGCGGTAGATTTTGGATCCGAGCTTTAATCAGTTCACTGATTTCGGACGGATTAAGTTGCATGATTTCTCCTAACTCTTCAGGCTTGTCGCAAGGGTGGTTAATTTGCCGCTAACAGAGGCATCAATCACCAAGTCACCAATCGTTACTTTCACACCACCGATTAACTCGGGGTTGACACTAACGTCGGCAATAATCTTACGTTTAAGTTGCTGAGTGAGCGTAGCCGTCAGTTCGGCCAGTTGGGCATCAGTCATAGCAAAAGCAGATTCAATGTGCGCTTGCGCTACACCTTCGTCTGCCGCTTTCAGTTGCTCAAACAAAGTCGACATTGCCGGTAAAGTGGCAAATCGACGATTTTCGAGTACTGCTGCCAAGAAGTTTTTAACCTCGGCGTTTGCGTCAGCACCCAGAAGCCCAACCAGCAGCTCCTGTACTTGATCAACAGAACACTTCGGATTAGCCACTACGTCTAGAACGGCTTGGTTATCGGCAATGACTGCCAAATTACCCAGCACATCTGACCATTGAGAAAGTGTATTACTTTCTTTGGCCAGCCGGAATACGGCCTCGGCGTAGGGTCTAGCGACGGTTATAAGTTCTGCCATGGCTGTCTTACAATTCCGCTTTGATAGATGTCAGCATATCAGCATGCTTAGCAGCGTCGATTTCGCGACGCAAGATTTTCTCAGCACCAGCAACCGCTAAATGAGCGACTTGCTGACGGAGTGTTTCTTTAGCTTGCTGAATTTGCTGCTCGATTTCACCTTGGGCGCCAGCGATCAGGCGTTCGCCTTCCACTTTAGCATTACCCTTCGCTTCATCGACCAATTGTGCTGCACGCTTTTCGGCATGGGCAATAATCTCAGCTGCATTTTGCTTCGCTTCACGCAGTTTTTCTGCTGATTTTTTCTCAGCATTTTCAAGATCTTGCTTCGCACGATCTGCAGAGGCTAGGCCGTCTGCAATGCGTTTAGCACGCTCATCCATCATCTTTGTCAGCGGAGGCCAAACGAACTTCATCGTGAACAGGATCAAGAGACCAAAAGTGATCATCTGTCC
>CAUPHX010000090.1:0-9795 GCA_963511125.1 uncultured Deefgea sp.
GTCCCCGTCGCGGATTGCGACTGTAAAACACCGTGCCAACGGCACTGAAAATATTTATACGCAATCTAAAATTAGTAGCTAGTAATAGGGTATGTTCACCTAGGCATTATATTTAATGCTCTAAAAGTGAATACCCATAAAAAAGCCCAAACAACGTTGGGCTTTTAATAATGCTTGCTGCAAATTCAGAGATTAACCAAAAATCCCTTTCCACCACAAACGCATCGTATCCCATGCCCGGCCGAAGATATTGGCTTCTTCGACTGCGGTCACCGCAACGACTGGGCGTTCTGACAATACTTTGCCGTCCAGCATGATTTTGAGCGTGCCGACTTGTTGGCCTTCTTTAATTGGCGAAATCAACGGTTGCTGGCTGGTGAGTTCAATTTTGATCTTGGCTGCGTCGCCTTTCGGCACGGTGATAAATTGATCGCTCATAAAGCCGACGCCGACCACATCGGCTTTACCTTTCCACACGGGCACGGTTTGCACGGACTGTTTGGCGGCATACAGGCGAGGCGTTTCATAAAACTGCGCACCCCAGTTGAGTAATTTAGACGACTCCGTTGCACGAACTTCAGGGCTGGTCGTACCAACGACCACCGAAATCAAACGGCGACCATCGCGCTTGCTCGATGCGACCAAATTGTAGCCCGCTGCTTCGGTGTGGCCGGTTTTCATGCCGTCGACAAACGGGTCGCGGTACAGCAAGAGATTGCGGTTTGGTTGGCTGATGTTGTTGTACTTGAATTCTTTGATCGAGTAGATGTGATAAAACTCGGGGAAATCAGTAATGATCGCGCTGGCCAGACGCGACAAATCGCTGGTCGTCACGTGCATTGTTGGGTCGGGCAGGCCGGTGCTGTTGGTGAAGTGCGAGTCCTTCAGGCCAAGGCGTTTGCCTTCTTTATTCATTAATTGTGCGAACACTTCTTCGGTGCCGGCGATGGCTTCGGCGAGCGTGACGCAGGCATCGTTGCCACTTTGTACGATGACGCCTTTAATCAAATCGTCGACGCTGGCGGGTACTTTCGGGTCGAGATACATCCGCGAACCTTCTTGCTTCCAGCCTTTTTCCGACACTAACAGCGTTTGATCGAGCTTGAGCTTGCCTTCTTTAATCGCTTTGAACGTCAGGTAAGCGGTCATCAATTTGGTTAGCGAAGCCGGATCGACTTTCATATCTGGATCACGCGAAGCGAGCACTTGGCCGCTTTGCTTATCATATAAATAATACGATTTGGCGGCAATTTCAGGCGGCGGCACAACAAAAGCGTGGGCGAGGCTGCTGCTAAGGAGTACAGCAATCAAACTGGCGGTCAGGGCGGTACGTGGCATGGTGTCAGCTATGTAAAGGTGGGCAAAATGTGGCGCAATTATACGGCTTATTGAGTGCTATGGACGCTTGTTGAGCGGCTTTGTTCGGTTAAATCGTGTGTTAATAATTGCATAAGAGCACCATTTTTATCGCTGAGTGTATCAATTGAAGCCAAATGGAATGCTGCGACTTTGCATCGGCGCAGCGTTTTTTCTTATGTAAAATAACCGCAATAATGAGGTATTGCTACCGGTGACGCTGCGCTGACCGCTTTGTATACTGGCACTACTTGCGCGTGGCGCAAACTATCCTACATCCTCAATTCGCGGGTAGTAAAACGTAGCGCGAGCTGCTGTCACATGGCGTGGTAGGTCGCCTCTTTCAATCTCTGAGTGAAAACGAATGCAAAAGTTATGCTTAACGATGTTGATTTATCTCTGTGCGGCACCGGTGTGGGCGACGTCGTGGCATTGGCCATTGAATGGCAAAGTGGTGAACTACGGTTCTTTGCCAGCGGCAGTATGGGATGGTGAACACGGCATTTACACCTTGCCAGAAATGACCTACAGCCCCAAGCAACTCGATGTGGATCACGTTTATGATTTTGCCCGCTCGCGCTGGTGCAAAATTGGCCCACACACCGTCACAATTGAGCAAAATGGTGCGCTCAATGATTGCCCGCAATGGGTGAGCGGCCCTGGGAAAGGGGTGTAAAATTCACGTCCCTGCCGGTCATTTTAGCTTGGCGGAGTCCAGCGCCGTTGCTACTAGTGGCACTGGATGATCCGCGGAGTTGAGGTTTAAAGCGTAAATTCACCATGGCCAATGGTAATGACTCGCCCACTAACGTGAATGCCTCGCTCGGTATCCACTTTAAGCTGCAAACGGGCGATCCGCCCAATGCCATGCCCTTGCTCCATCGTCAGAGCAAACGGCGTTGCAGTGTTTTCAGCGAGCAACCAGCCTCCCAAATTAGCGCAAGCCGAACCCGTACCGAAATCTTCGGCAGCTTGGCCGTTTTGCGTCCAAAAATAGCGGGCGATGATGGTTTCGCTACCGTCTGGATTGATTTGGCGCGCCCAGACTAAAGCGCCAGAGCGACCTTCTAGATTACGGGCTACTTGCTCAAACAAGGCAAAATTGAGATTGCATTGCGCGACGCTCGCTGCGCTATCGAGCGGCACAATCAATTGCTCGCTACCACAATTGACAAATTGCGCGGCGGCGATGATGTGCTCGGGTGCAACCCCCAGTGCGGCGGCGAGCTGAGCTTTGTCGGGGCCGTTGCGATACGTAGGCGCATTGGCGGTGAGCGTAATCTGTTCGCCATCGCAAGTGACGGGAATCAGCCCCGCTTTCATTTTTAGCGTTAACTGCGAGCGGCCATTGGCAATCACAAACGCCGTACCCAAGGTGGGATGACCCGCAAAGGGCATTTCATAAGAGGGCGTAAAAATACGGACCTGCGCATCGGCCTCAGTACTGGGCGTGACGAAGGTAATCTCGGCCAAATTCATCTGTTGGCCCAGAGCGGCCATTTCAACGTCATTAATTTTGCTGGCATCGGTGAAAACGGCGAGCGGATTGCCGGAAAATAGGTTTTCCGTGGCAAAAACGTTGACGAGCTGATAGTGGATTTTTTTCAATGTAATTCCTTGGGTATTGCTTTCTGTTTGTTATTTAATATTGCCTACAGTGATATACATCCTATATTTATCGAAGAGTCGTTAGTATGTCCATCACCAAGGCTGATCAGGCTTGGGGCTAAGTCGGTAATTCATCCCCTGAATGCGCTGCTCCGCTTGTATAATAGTGGGCTTGGCCGCTTTGGCAAAATCAATAGCAACCTCAAAAACACCCATGATTCGTAAATTTATCGGCAAGGTGCTGCGGCGCCCCGGCAAGCGTGTGATCCACGCCAAGCACTATGGCATTCGCCGCGATCAACTGCATTCGGGCGCGCTCAAAGTCTGTGATCGCCTGCAAGCTGCGGGGTACGAGGCGTATATTGTCGGCGGGGCGATACGCGATTTATTACTCGGCAAAGACCCCAAAGATTTTGACGTGGCCACCAGCGCTACGCCAGAGCAAGTGCGGCATATTTTTAATCGCTCACGGATTATTGGTCGGCGCTTTCGCATTGTGCACGTGCCTTTTTCTGAGCGCGGTGGCGAAGAAATCATCGAAGTCACCACTTTCCGTGGCAGTGCCGAATCGCCAACCGATGCGTCGGGACGGATTATTCGCGACAACGTGTACGGCACGATTGAAGAAGATGCAGATCGCCGCGATTTCACCGTCAATGCGCTGTATTACGATCCAAATTCAGAAGAAATTATCGATTTTCATCACGGTATTGAAGACCTAGAAAAACAGCAGCTGGTGATGATTGGCGACCCCGTCAAGCGCTATCACGAAGATCCAGTGCGCATGCTGCGCGCGGCGCGTTTGTCGGCCAAGCTCGATTTAGCGATCGCACCCGACACCAAAAATCCAATTCGCGAACACGCGGCATTGCTCGAAAACATCCCGACTGCGCGTTTGTTCGATGAAATGATGAAGCTCCTGTTGTCGGGCAAAGCATGGGCTTGCGTACAAACTTTGCGTGAATTGAGTTTGCATAAACCGCTTTTTCCCTTGCTTGATAAGTTGTTGTCTAAGCCTGACACGGCCAAGTTTTTACAAAAGGCGCTGGAAAACACCGATCAACGTTTGGCAGAAGACAAACCCGTTTCGGCTGGGTTTTTGTTTGCCGCGTTGCTGTGGCATGAAGTAGAACAAAATTGGCATAAACGTATCGCCGCTGGCGAAGTCAAAACGCCGGCCTTGATTGAAGCGATGAATGAAGTCGAGAGTAAAGTATGCAAACGCCTCGCGATTCCAAATCGTTATGGTGCGGCGATGAAAGAAATTTGGGCGATGCAACCGCGTTTCGAGCAGCGCGTGGGTTTGCGCCCATTCCGTCTTTTTGAGCAGCCGCGTTTCCGTGCCGCGTATGATTTCTTGTTGTTGCGCGCTGAATGTGGCTTGGTTGAGCAAGAGTTAGCCGATTGGTGGACGAAATTCCAAATCAGCGAAAGTGCCGAGCGCATGGATATGATTGATGCGGCCGCCAAAAATGGCCAAGCTGGTGATGTGCCCGCCAAGCGCCGAAAGCGTAGCCGTCAGCGCAAACCCGCTGCTGCGAAACAGTCAGAGGCATAATGTTGACTCGAATTTATGTGGCTTTAGGCGCTAATTTGGCGGATCCACAGGCGCAGTTGCGCTCAGCCATCGCTCAGTTGGCTGCGCAGCCCGCAATGAGCTTGCTGCAATGCTCTTCGTTTTACGCCAGTGCGCCTGTAGGCTATAGCGATCAGCCTGATTTTGTGAATGCTGTCTGCGAGCTGGATACCGAACTTTCTGCACCAGCGGTGTTGGCGGCATTATTAGCGATTGAAGCTGCGAATGGTCGAGAGCGGGATTTCAAAAACGCGCCACGGACTTTAGATTTAGATTTGATTTTGTACGGTAGTGAGCAAGTGAACTTGCCCGATTTAACCGTGCCGCATCCCCGCATGCACGAGCGCGCTTTTGTGTTGCAACCGCTGCTGGAAATCGCGCCCGATGCGCAAATTCCAGGGTTGGGTGCTGCGCAAGGTTTTTTAGCGGCCGTGGCGGCACAAACGTTGACGCGAATCCCCGAGAAATCCCTTACTTCTGCGTAAAGTTGTCGAATTCCTTGCGCGTTTCCGTTACGATTTAATTTCTTGCTGCTGAAATCAATAGGCGGCGATTTGCAACGATGAGCGAAGGCACACCAAGAGTGCTGACCTTCTAACCATGGATACCCACCATGAAGACGACGTTAAATACCCTATTAAAAATGAAACAAGATGGCCAGAAAATCGCCATGTTGACGTGCTATGACGCCAGTTTTGCAAGCCTGCTCGATGAAGCGGGCGTTGATATTTTTTTGATCGGCGATTCGCTCGGTAATGTGATTCAAGGGCATAGCTCGACCCTCCCCGTGACGATGGACGATATGGTTTATCACACCGCCGCTGTTGCGCGTGGTACGAGTAAGGCGCTGGTGCTGGCCGATTTGCCGTTTGCCAGCTATCAAGCATCCCACGCCCAAGCCTATGAAAATGCCGCCAAGTTGATGGCTGCTGGTGCGGAAATGGTCAAAATTGAAGGTGGCGCGGTGATGGTTGATACCGTGGATTTCTTGGTACAACGCGGGATTCCAGTCTGTGCACACATCGGTTTGCAGCCGCAATCGGTGCATTTGTACGGCGGCTATAAGGTGCAAGGTAAAACCGAAACCGAAGCTGAAATTTTAAAACGCGATGCATTGGCACTGCAAGCGGCGGGTGCGAGTATGGTGTTGATGGAAATGGTGCCCGCAAGCGTCGCTCAAGCGATTGCCGAATCACTGTCGGTGCCGACCATTGGCATTGGTGCGGGTGTGAATGTGGATGGCCAAGTGCTGGTGCTGTACGACATGCTGGGCGTGTATCCGGGCAAAAAAGCGCGCTTTGTCAAAAACTTTATGAATGGCAGCCACAGCATTCAAGGCGCAGTAGAAGCCTACGTGAAAGCCGTGAAGGGTTTAGCTTTCCCTGCGGAAGAGCATTCGTTTTAATCCAGTGAGGCGTGAGGTGTTAGGCGTGAGGAGTAAAACCTGAGTGCTAAATAAACTGATCGCTTCACACCTTACCCCTCACTCCTCACAGATATTATGAAAATCATCCATACGATTGCAGAACTTCGCGCTTGGCGCAAAACCGTTGGCACGGTGGCGTTTGTGCCGACAATGGGTAGTTTACATGCGGGGCATATGTCGCTAATCCATGCTGCAAAAGCATCGGCGGAACATACTGTCGTTAGTATTTTTGTGAATCGCCTTCAGTTTGGCCAAGGCGAAGATTTTGATCGCTATCCACGAACTTTGGAAAACGACGCGGCTTTGATTGCTGAGCAAGGTGGCGTGGATGTGATTTTCGCGCCGGATGAAAAAGAGCTCTATCCGAATGTGATTCAGCAATATCAAGTGACGCCACCGGCGATTGCCGAAGAACTCTGCGGCGCGTTCCGTCCTGGGCATTTCCGTGGCGTGGCAACGGTGGTGACGAAACTATTTAATATCGTTGACGCCGATGTCGCGTGTTTTGGTCGCAAGGATTTCCAGCAATTGTTTGTGATTCAGAGCATGGTCAAAGATTTGAATATGAAAATTCAAATCCAGCCCGTTGATACCGGCCGCGCGACCGATGGTTTGGCGTTGTCGTCGCGTAATGCCTTTTTGAGCGCCGACCAGCGTATTGAGGCACCGCGTTTGTATCATCATTTGTCACGTATGAAAGCGGCGATTGAAGCCGGCGAGAGGGATTACTCTAAGCTCGCCATTCAAACCGTGACCGATTTACGGGTGCGCGGTTGGCGTGACATTGATTATGTGGATACGCGCAATGCCGAAACCTTAAAGCCTGCCGGCAGCACGGATCGGAATTTGGTGATCTTGATCGCCGCCCGACTGGGGACAACGCGTTTGATTGATAATATTGAAGTGACGCTTTGATGCTTTGATATTGTAGTATTGGGCTGCAACCTTTGAATAATAATGCGTGCAGTCCAATACCGCTATAGTTTAGTTCTTTTTAGTAATGGTTTTTTGCGGCGATCGGATAGTTTTTCTATCTTTGCCAGCAAGGCGTATTCATTGCGCAGCTGGATATTGTGGCTCGCCGCAAAAATACTCACTTCTTCACTGTACGTGCCCCGATGAATGTACACGCCAGCATGGGCGCGCTCATGCACCATCACTCCCAAAAAATGACGTAAAGCATTCATTTTTACGATTTGATCGTTGCTGCAATGAATCACTTTACTGACGATGTCATTTTGGCAAATTAAAATATTCAGACCGGAGGTTAAGCCCAGCGTATTCGTGCGGTGGGGAATGCCTTTTATGTCGTAATAGGCCAAACTCAGTTGGATAAACTCGGCAGGGCTGAGTTTTTGTATCAATTCAATCGACCAGATGGGTGAGGTAAGAAACTGACTAATCGCTGCAATACGCAATTTGTTGACGCTCTCCAGCGGGTTTCTTGTTGGTCGTTCTGTATGTAAATGCCTACTTTGTCGGCTGCTGAAATCAATGCAATATAAGCGCGCGCCAAGCAGCAGCGTGCCGCCAATGAAGACCAATATCAACGATTGAAAATGTGGAATCAAAACGGCTAAATAAATATCCTTACCCAGCCACATTGGGATAAGAAAATACGTGAGTACAAATAAGGTATTGGCTGCCAGCAGGATCAATGGCCAGCGAAAATTGATTTTTTGTTCTGTGTTTAGACGTTGCTTCACAAGTTCAATCGTGGGGATAATTTAGGTTTTCATAGTAAAGCAAAAGATTTATTATTTCTACAGGTTGATATATTTGGTAAGTTTCTGTGTGATTTTACTTACTATTTGTTACGTAGTTTCATGTGTTTTGCCGCGGTTTGGCTTTCTTGCGGTCGGCCAAACCAATAGCCTTGCGCATAAAGAACGCCTTGTTCCGCCAGCCACTGAGCTTCTTCCTGCGTTTCGACGCCTTCTGCAATCACATCTAACTCCAAAGCATCGGCCAAATCGAGTAAGGCGCGGCAAACGCGTTGGTGGGCCGCATCGTTGCCCACATTTTGAATCAGACTCCGATCAAATTTAAGCTTAGAAAGCGCAAGCTGCGAAATAGTGGAGAGGTTGGAATAGCCGGTACCAAAGTCATCCATAAAAATAGGAATGTCGGCCGCAGTGAGCTGATGCACGCTGTCCAATGCCTGCTCGTGCATCAGTGTGGATTCAGTCAGTTCCAGTGCGATTTGGCTGCGCAAATAGCTGGGTAGGGCGCCTAGTCTGGCAATCACAGTTGCTGCAAATAAAGGCTGTGCTAACTGCAGGGCGGAGACATTTACTGAAACCGGGACGAGCGCCAATCCGGCCTCGTGCCATGTTTTGATCTGCCAGATCGCGCAATCGAGCGCCCATTCGCCAATACGGCAAATGATGCCGGTTTGTTCGGAAAATGGAATGAAGTCATTGGGGGATATTTCGCCGCGCTCAGGGTGTCGCCAGCGGATTAAAGCTTCAAAACCGATCAGCTCTGCATTATCGAGCGCAACTTGGGGCTGATAAACCAGCCGGAATTGACCTTCTTGCAGCGCGCGGCGTAAATCACGCTCTAATTCGAGTTGGCGCACTGCTTGCGTCGCCATATGTGACTCGAAACGTCGAATGTGGCCGCGACCGAGTTCTTTCCCTTCATACAGTGCCACATCAGCATGTTTGAGTAGCTGCTCTGCAGTATCGCCATCGGTGGGGAAATCAACTTGCCCAGCAGTAAAGCCCTGCTCAAAGTACAGCCCTTCAATCATGACGGGGATTTTAAGCTGCTGGCTCAGTGCATCATTAATGCGGTCAGCGTGACGCAGATCGTCGAGCAGCACAAATTCATCCCCACCGAGCCGAAAAACTTCCGCACCGATTTTGCTTAAGCTTTCGGCGACTTGCGCCAAAGCTTGGTCTCCAGCGCGATGGCCGAGCGCGTCATTAATTCGTTTGAAATGGTCTAAGTCAATTAGCCACACGCAAAATGGGGCGGTGCTTTGAATTCGCTCTTTGATTTTAATGGCTAAAAAACTACGATTGCCCAATTTAGTCAGCGGATCATGGTGAGCCAACCAAGTGAGGCGTTCTTCGGCGGCTTTACGCATACTGATGTCGCGGGCAATGCCGGCGGTGCCCGTAATTGCATTGTGCTCGTAGACCGGAACTTTAATCAGCTCCATCCAGCGGGCGCCATCGCGAAAATGCTCAAAATTGCGTTCAAATTGCAGCGCATGCGCTTCATTCATCACGCGTTGATCGTCGGCTTGATAACTGGCGGCCAGTTCTGGCGGCGAGAGGGCAAAATCATCTTTGCCAATCAGCCATTGCGGATCTTTGATATTCCAAATGTCGCGAAAGGCTTGGTTGACGATCACAAAACGGCTTTGCTTGTCTTTGACCCAAGCTAAATCAGGAATGCTGTCGAGCAGAGATTGATAGCGCAGCAGGCTGCGCCGTGCGTGCTGCATGCGAATAATGACCAGCAGCACAATCAACAACAAAGTCCCTGAAACCACAGACAAAATCACCAGCATTTGACTATGCCTCTTGGTGGGTGAGCTTCAATTTTAACCATCGGAAAAACAGCATTTGCGAGCATGACCGTTGAAGAGATTCTTTATCATAAACCAAGGCCGTTAAGCCTCGCCAGCGTAAATGCGCTACATACCCATGTAACGTCCTGTTTTATGATTGGTGGTGATGACCATATTCAATATAAAAGCGCTAAATATTGAAATCGCCAGTTGTTGCCAACTTACGATGAGCATCCCAATCGCTAAAATGCCAAGATCGACAAAAAGTTGCACATACCCAGCGCGCCATCCTTTGGTTTTTTGCAA
>CAUPHX010000091.1:0-9783 GCA_963511125.1 uncultured Deefgea sp.
CTGGCTTTTGGTAATTGGCCAGTAAGCTATCAATTAAGTCGTTAGGTATCGGTTTTAGTGCGGTCATCATCATTCCTTGTATGCCAGTAGTTTCCAGCATGGTGACCGTTTACACAAAATATCCTACACCCTCTTTCGTTTTTACAACTTTGCCATCAACACATCGGCCAAAACGGCCATTTATTCCACGATTATTTTATCGAATTAGATTCATTTAAATTAGCGTTTTAGTTTTTAGCTGGTTTCAGTTGCTGCTATACATGCAATTTGCATTGATGTAAGCTAAAGGAATGAAAGTTCTGCGTCTCTTCTTTTTTTGCGTGTTAGTAGTTGTGCTGCCGGTTAATTCCGTGCTGGCACAGATGCCTGCATATGCAAAAATAACAAGCGCTCATACCGACCATGCTCCGCATCAGCATGATGAAACCGGTGCAGACTTAAGTCATGCTCTGCCCGACAAGCAAATGCATATTCATCATGGTCTGTTTGGTCAGCAGAGTGTGCATGTTCATGAGCCAATGCCTGTGGCAACGGCCGATTGCGCCAAAGCCTGCCAAACGACCACCAATCCGATTTTGTTTGATTCTTGGCTTACTGAAACATTTCCTCTCTCAGCCATCTTGGTTGATGCTTCACTTGCCACTTTATGCAGTGTGACCGTGGCTCCGCTCGAATACCCTCCGAAGTTACGTGCCTAATCAGGCGCATTATCCGCTGACTTTTTAATTCCCTTTCGCTTTTACGCTGGTTTTGTTGCGTGTGCTTCTGCGCGCATGTGCGGCGTCGGTCTATTTACCGTTTAGCTCAGGGCGTTGATTGAGTTTCTGCGACTGATGCGTCTTTTCTGACTGATTTGCCAATACAAACTATTGGCAAGTTTTCTGTAGAAATGATGATAGGTACACCATCATGCAATCAAAACGATTTTATGCGCCCATTTTGTGGTGCACATTCTTAGCGTTGCCAGCGCAGGCTGCAACGATCAAAGAGGCCTTTGCGTTAGCGAGCCAACTCGATGCGCCACTTCAAGCTGCGCAAGAAAATAAAGCGCAAAGTGCGCTGCGCAATGCTCAGTCGATGACGCCCGAGCCCTTGTCTCTGACGATTTCGGGTACGAATTCGCTGAACGATAATTTATCGCCAACCCAAGGCACGCGTGAGTATGAGGCCGAGCTGGGCATTCCTTTGTGGCAATGGGGGCAAAAAGAGCGTCTCTTGGCGCAATTAAATCAGCAGGCCAGTGTCGAGCAAAGCCAATTGATGCTCAGTCGTTGGGAGCTTGCTGGTGCACTGCGTGAAGCCGTATGGACTGCACGCTTGGCCAAATTAGCGCAAGAAAGTGCTCAGCAAAAGCTACGTGTACTGGAAAAAATAAGCCAAGATTTGGAGCGTCAGCTCAAAGCGGGTGAAGTCGCCCCGTTGGATGTCAATTTGGCGCATCAAGCGCTGCTGGAGGCGCAGTTGCAATTAGCGCAAAGTCAGCAGCAGTTTGATGAGAGTCTGCAGCATTTTCAGGCACTAGCAGGTGAAACGCCTTTGCCTGATCAAACTGAGACGCTCTCAGTTTCGCTCGATGTAGCTGCTCATCCTCAGCGCCAAGCGTTACAAGCACAGACCGCGTTAGCGCGCGCACAATTGGCGCAAGCGCAATACGATACCCGCGATACGCCAGAACTGGCTTTCAGTCTAACGCGAGAGCGAGGCACAGCCGATGAGGCCTATAAAAACCTCGGCAAAATCTCAGTGCGCATCCCCTTTGGCAGCGAAGGACGCACTCAAGCGCGTGTGACGAGCGCCAATGCCGAATTAATCAATGCACAAACGCGGGTTCAGCGTACTGAGCGGCAAGTGAGCGCTCAGCAGCAATCGGCCAATCAGGCGCTCGCACTCGCTAGTCGGCAATTGAAAATGGCGCAGCAGAGTTTGCAATTGGCCACACAAGCTTGGGAGTGGCAACAACGCAGCTACCATGCGGGCCAGACTAATTTAGCGAACTATCTGACGGCGCAGGTCGATTTCCTTGAACGCGGCTTTGCCGTGCAGCGTGCCGAGTTAGAACTGGGTCGCGCCCATTCACGACACTTACAATCTATTGGGGTATTGCCATGAAGCTTATTTTAATATTGATCTACAGCCTGATACTCAGCACTACAGCTTGGGCGCATGGTGATGATGATCATGGTGCTACACCGCAAGCCGCACCGACGCAGCAAGCCGTATCCAGTTCTGAAAGTGCATCGGCTGATTTTGAAGTGTTAGCTCAGATGGACGGCGAAACCCTGACGATTTATCTCAATCGTTACGCCGATAATCAACCCATCAGCAACGCTGCGCTAGAAGTGGAAAGCGGTGCATTTAAGGCCAAACTCAAGGCGGTGGCCTCTGGGGTTTATCAAGCTCCTGCTGCGCCCTTGGCTAAAGTTGGTGAGCATCCGCTCATGATGACGCTGATCGCGGGCGAGCAATCCGATTTACTGGAAACCACCTTGAAAGTCGCTGCAACCGCGGTCGCGACTGCGCCGCAAACTCACATTCAATCATGGCTATGGATCGGTGGCGGTGGCTTAGCCCTGATACTTATGCTGGTGGCGCTGCGCCGTCGTGGAGGAAATAAATCATGAAATTCAATGCAATGATTCTCAGCCTAAGTATTTTATTCATTCCAATGGCGACATGGGCCCATGGTGATGACGATCATGCGCATGATGAAGCGCCAGCAGTGAATACGGCGAACAAACCGCAGCGTCTACCGGATGGTCGGGTGTTTGTTCCAAAGCTCACCCAATTTCAACTCGGCATCAGCACGCAGTTGGTACAAACCAGTTCGGCGGCAAAAACCATCGAACTCAATGGCCATGTGGTGATGAATCCCAACCATGGCGCGCGTGTGCAGGCCAGTAGTGGTGGACGAGTCAGCGCTCCCGCTGGCGGTTTGCCGCTACTCGGTAGCCGCGTCAAAAAAGGTCAAATTCTGGCCTTGATCAAACCGGCGCAAGGCAGTTATGACGTCGCGCAGCAGCAAGCCGAGTTGGCTGAAACACGCGCTAACTTAGCGCAAGCCGAGCAAAATCTAGCGCGTTTACGCCAACTGGAAGGCTCGGTTCCGCGCAAAGAGATTGAGTCCGCGCAAGCGCAGCTCAATGCGGTACGTGCTCGCAGTGCCGCATTATCGATGGCCGGTAATGGCGAAGTATTGCGCGCCAGTTTGGATGGAGTGCTGGCCAGTAGCAATGTAGTGAACGGTCAAGTGATTGATCCCGCCACCGTCTTGTTTGAAATTGTCGACCCGAAAGGATTTTTGATTGAAGCATTGGCTTACGAGCCATCCATGATTACGCAAATAGAGAGTGCTGCCTTCAATGGCGTCAAGTTGCGTTATTTAGGTGGCGCCAGCGCTTTGCGTGAGGGTGCTTTGCCGATGTTATTTGCGCCCACCGAAGCAATGCCACTGGCCTTAGGGCAAGTGGTCAAAGTCGTCGCACATACCCGTGAGCAAACGCGTGGGGTCGTCTTGCCTGCCAGCTCGGTTGTGAAGAATGGCAGCAATCAAAACGTGGTCTGGGTGCTAGAACAAGCGCAAGTGCTGCGCGCCGTGCCGGTGCAGCCGATGCCGCTGGATGGTCAGCGTGTCTTGGTCGACCAGATCAAAGATGGTCAGCGCATCGTAGTGCAAGGCGCCAATCTGATTAACCAAATTCGATAGGGAGGCATCATGTTTAGTTGGATTGTGAATGCCAGTTTAAAAAACCGGCTGTTTGTGGTCGCCATTGCGGTGATCATGATGATCTATGGTGGCTACACCGCCAGCCAGATGCCGGTGGATGTGTTTCCGGATTTGAATAAACCAACCGTGACCATCATGACCGAAGCGGGCGGGATGGCGCCCGAAGAAGTCGAGCAATTGATCAGTTTTCCGCTGGAAACCTCGCTCAACGGTATGCCTGGCGTCACGCGAGTTCGCTCGGTGTCGGGCGTGGGATTGTCGATTGTCTATGCCGAATTTGCTTGGGGTTCAGAGATTTATCGCAATCGCCAGTTGGTTGCCGAGCGATTGGCCGAGGTCAAATCGCAACTGCCTGACGGTATTAGTCCAACGATGGGACCAATTTCGTCCGTCATGGGCGAAATCATGCTGATTGCTTTTCCGATTACAGCGCAAGGCGGAAATCAACCAGCGAATCCGCAGCAAGGCATGGCGGTGCGTGAGTACGTTGATTTTGTACTACGCCCTCGCCTGCTGTCGATTCCGGGTGTGGCGCAAGTGATCCCGATTGGCGGCGAAGTGCGTCAATTTCGGGTTGAACCCAACCTAGCGATGATGGCGCAGTTGTCTGTTGGGTATGAAGACATAGAGCAAGCAGTCAATGGCTTCTCTGGCAATACCAGTGGCGGGTATTTGGAGCAAAACGCGCGTGAGTATTTGATTCGCAATATGGGCCGCACCACCAAGCTAGAAGACATGCAAAATCTGGCGGTCAAGGTGAACAACGGCCAGCCAGTATTGCTCAAACAAGTGGCCGAGGTGAAGTTTGCTCCAGCCTTTAAGCGTGGCGATGCGGGTTTTGGCGGCCAGCCGGCGGTGATTGTCGGCGTGCAAAAACAACCGACTGCGGATTCGGTGCGGGTCACACGCGAGGTTGAAGCGGCGCTCGCTAGTCTGAGCAAATCATTGCCAGCTGGCGTCAGTACGCCCAAAGTCTCGTTCCGTCAGGCCGACTTTATTGAAGCCTCAGTCAATAACGTCGAAGAAGCGCTACGCGATGGCGCGATCATGGTCGCGGTGATTTTATTGCTGTTTTTAATGAACACCCGAACCACGATTATTTCGCTGACGGCAATTCCTTTGTCGTTAGCGCTGACCTTTCTCATCTTCAAATTGCTGGGTTTGTCGGTGAATGTGATGACCTTGGGCGGCTTGGCGATTGCGATTGGCGAACTGGTCGATGATGCTTTGGTGGACGTTGAAAACGTGTTGCGGCGCTTAAAGGAGAAAAAGCCGCAAGGTGCGATCGCCGCAATCAAAGTGATTGCCGATGCGTGTAATGAAGTGCGTTCGGGCGTTGTCGTAGCAACGATGGTGGTGGTATTGGTGTTTGTACCGCTGTTCGCCTTGCCGGGCATGGAAGGTCGCTTGTTTGCACCATTGGGCATCGCTTATATCACGTCGATTTTGGCCAGTTTATTGGTGGCGCTCACAGTAACGCCAGTGATGTGTTACTACCTGCTGGGCGACGTTTTCTCTCGCCCCTCACCCCCAACCCTCTCCCCGCAGGGGCGAGGGAGATTTTTAGCGCCCTTCGGACGCGCTTTAAATAGTCTGAAGCAGATCGAGCATGGCGATTCAAAGCTCGTGCAATGGCTAAAACGCCACGATCAGCGTTTGCTGGAGGGCTCATTTGATCGTGCACGTGGGCTACTGGCTGGCGGTGTACTGATGCTCGTTGTAGCGATGGCGAGTTTGCCGTTTTTGCCGCGCGCATTTTTGCCAGCGTTTAACGAAGGCACTTTGCTGGTCAGCCTGTTGCTCAATCCGGGCACGTCGCTGGCTGAGTCCAATCGCATCGGACAATTGGCCGAAACACTGGTGCAGCACGTACCCGAAGTGGAAAGCGTCGGTCGCCGTACGGGCCGAGCTGAGTTGGATGAGCATGCTGAGGGCGTGCATACCAGCGAGCTGGATATTGACTTGAACGCATCAGATCGACCGCGTGATGTAGTCTTGGCCGATATTCGGCAACGATTATCGAGCCTGCCTGCCACCGTGATGTTGGGGCAACCGATTTCGCATCGACTCGATCATTTACTCTCTGGCGTTCGGGCGCAAATTGCCTTGAAAATCTATGGCGATGATCTCGATACACTGCGAGCACAAGCGGCTGACCTGCAGCAAAAACTGTCGGGCATTGAAGGGCTGACCGATTTGCAAATTGAAAAGCAAGTTTTGATTCCGCAAATCAAAGTGCAAATTGACTACGACCGTGCGGCGCAACTCGGTGTTGCGCCGGGTACGTTGCTTAAAACGCTAGAAGCATTAAGCGAAGGCGATACAGTGGCGCAAATTGTGGATCAGAATAAACGCTTTGATCTGGTGATTCGCCTGCCGGATGCCGCACGTGATGCAGCGGGTTTAGCCAATATTTTGATCGATACCCCACATGGCAAGGTGCCACTATCGCAAGTGGCGACGATTGAGGAAGGCGATGGCCCGAATCAAATCGGTAGAGAAAATGGTCGCCGTCGCATTGTGATTTCCGCCAATACCGATGGCAGCGATATGGCGCAGATCATCGCCCAAATGCGCGGCGTATTAGCCGAAAACACCATGCCGGAAGGTTACTTCGTCAGTCTAGAAGGACAATTTCAAGCCCAAGAAGACGCGACGCAACTGATCGCATTGCTATCGCTCTTATCGCTGGCGTTGATTTTTATGGTGCTGTACACGCGCTATCAATCTGCGGTGTTGGCCACGATTATTATGGCCAATATTCCAATGGCGCTCATCGGCAGCGTGGTGGCGATGTGGCTCGGTGGCATTACGCTGTCTGTGGCGTCGATGGTCGGTTTTATTACGCTGACCGGCATTGCGACCCGCAACGGTATTTTGAAAGTCAGCCACTACATCAATCTGTGCAAGTTCGAAGGGGAAACCTTCAGCAAAGAGATGATCGTGCGCGGCTCGTTAGAACGGTTAACGCCGGTTTTAATGACCGCATTGACCGCCGCGCTGGCCTTAACGCCACTGCTGTTTGCTGCCGATGCACCGGGTAAAGAAATTCTCCATCCCGTTGCGGTGGTGATTTTTGGTGGGCTAATTAGCTCAACCCTGCTCGACACCCTACTCACGCCGCTGATGTTCTGGTTATTTGGCAAAAAGCCTTTGCAACGCTTATTGGATGAACAGAGCGAAACGACGTTTTAACTTTTGCATTACTGGCATTGATTTATCAAGGAAATAGTATGAAAAAAATATTACTCGCATGCAGTTTGGTTTTGCTATCCAACCTGGCTTTGGCCGATGGCGAAATGAAGCCCAAGCACCAAGGCGTGATGGCCGAAGCCAGCAGTGGCACTCGTGCCGAACTGAGCACCCAAGGCAATATGTTGATGGTGTATCTGACGACGCACAGTGACCAAGCGATTGCGACTAAAGGCGCGGTGGCCGAATTAACTTTACTCAATGGCAGCGACAAACAAACCGTGAAGATCGCCCCCTCAGGCGACAATTCTTTTATGGTTCAGGGCCAATATAAAGCCATGGCAGGCACCAAAGCTTTGTTGAAAGTCACTCTGCCTGGCAAATCAGTCGAGCAATTTCGTTTTGCTTTGAAATAAAGCATCAATGGGTATTGCTATCTAAGCATTATGAATAAATTGCTAGATGGCAATACCTTTAGATGGACTACTTCGTATAGCACCACTTTTGGGGGTGATATTCATCAGAAATGAGCCTGAGTATGACCACTTTGCTTAAGGGTGGTCTGATGCAGGCCCAAGTACGCAGAACTCAACGCAAACGTCGCCAATGGCTGGGCTAGCGCCTAACAAGCCTCTTGGGAGGAAACCGCGGGATATGCTGATGCGCTCAGTGCGCTATGGCGATTTGCATGACCACGCCGACCGCAATTCTGGAAGCCTGATTGCAATCTGAGAAATAGTTTTTATCGCCCGAACACTTCAATAATGCCGGGGATTTGTTGCAGTGATACGACCGCATCGACTGCGCCCAGCTTAATCGCCTCTTTGGGCATGCCGAACACGACGCAAGTGGCTTCGTCTTGGGCGAAACAGCGCGCGCCGCTGTCGTACATTTCTTTGAGCCCTTTGGCGCCGTCATCGCCCATGCCGGTCATAATGATGCCAGCGGCGTTGCGACCTGCGATTTGTGCGCCAGAGCGAAACAGCACATCCACCGATGGACAATGCCGACTGACGCGTGCGCCAGCCACGACATCAACTAAGTAATTTGCCCCGCTGCGTTTAATGGTCATGTGTCTGCCGCCAGGGGCAATCAAGGCCGTACCGGGCAGCATTCGATCGTTGGCTTGTGCTTCACGGACTTCAATTTTGCACAATTCATTCAGCCGTTTGGCAAAGGCATTGGTAAACGTTTCTGGCATATGCTGCACGATGGCAATCGGCGGGCAGGTTCGACCGAGGTGTGTCAGTACATATTCCAGCGCTTGCGTGCCACCGGCTGAGGTGCCAATCAAAACGATTTTATCGGAGGTTTGCGGCATGGCGGCTGACGCATCGGCGGTAATGACACGCGATACAGTGGGCGGCGCGGCTGGGGGCATTTCTGCGCTAGATTGCTGGCGCAGTTTGGCTTGCCCCGCGCTATACACCGCCGCCAGCAAGTTACTCGCATCATCCAAGATACTCTGTTTAATGCCCAGTTTGGCTTTGGCCAATACATGCAAAGCGCCCAAGCGCAGTGCTTCGATGGCGGTAAAAGAGCCGGTTTGCGCCAAGGATGACAGCACCACGACCGGTGTCGGTCGCTGTTGCATCAATTCCCCCAAAAAAGTCAGCCCATCCATGCGTGGCATTTCAATGTCGAGCACGATGACATCGGGCCATTCTTGCTGCATGGCCGCTTTGGCAAAAATCGGATCATTGGCGGTGCCGATCACCTTGATATCAGGTGCTTTGTTGAGGATCTCGCTGACCACTTGGCGCACGACTGCGGAATCATCGATGATGAGCACTTTGAGCATCGTCTCTCTCGCTTAAGGCTGGCCCGTCACAGGCGTGTGTTTTTCAATTTTGAAATAGGCCAGTTTTTGTTGCAGCACGCTGGCTTGGCTAGTCATTTCCTCGGCGACCGCGCTCAGCTCTTCGGACGAAGCGGCATTTTGCTGCACGATATTGTTCAGCTCATACAAAGCACCATTCACTTGCGCAATATTGTCCGATTGCTCGCGGGCTGAGGCGGCGATTTCTTGATTTAAATCGGCGGTGCGCTGGATGCCGGGGACCATGGCATCGAGCATTTCACCCGCTTCGTCGGCCACTTTAATACTGCGTCCAGCGAGTTTGCTAATTTCTTTGGCAGCTTTTTGACTGCGTTCGGCCAGTTGGCGTACCTCGCCGGCGACCACCGCAAAGCCACGACCTTGCTCGCCCGCTCGTGCGGCTTCAATCGCCGCATTCAGCGCCAGCATATTGGTTTGATAGGCAATATCGTCGATCAAATCGATGCGCTCGACGATGTCGTTCATGGCTTGCACCGTTGCTCGCACCACACGACTGCTTTTGCCGGCATCGTCGGCGGCCGTGGTGGCGAATTTTTCGGTGACGGTGGCGTGCTCCGCGTTGTAGGTGACGGATGAGGAAATCTCCTCCATCGAGGCACTGACTTGCTCCAAACTGGCGGCTTGTTCTGATGCGCTTTGCGATAAGCTCATCGAGGTCGAACTCATTTGCGCTGCGGCTTGAGCAACACCGAGTGAGCTAGTCCGTATTTCTTGGAAAATGCCTTGCAAGCGAATCACCATGCCCTGCATCGCCGCCATTAAACTACCGCTTGGATATTGTTGGCCGTGAAAATCCACGGATAAATCGCCAGCCGCAATCTGATTCACCCATTTACTCACATCGCGTGGCTCACCGCCCAATAGGCGCTGCTGGTCGCGGTAAAACCACCACAGCATCAGAATAATGAACAGCAAGCAGACACCGCCAGCCCAAATAAACTGCTGCACGCTAGCTTGAATTTGTTGATGATTCTTGGTGCTGCGTTCTTTAAGATCGAGTTGCGCACGCAGCGTAAGCTCCTCGTTA
>CAUPHX010000092.1:0-9756 GCA_963511125.1 uncultured Deefgea sp.
CTGCTCGGCACCGAGCATCGCGATGTGGATGGTTGATGGCGAGTTGCTGCAAAGTAATTCGAACGGGTTCGTCGAGAAAAACGCTAAATTTCATTCATGCCGTCAATATTTTGGTGTTTGGGGTGACAATTATCGCAGAACAAGTCAAAGCCGTTGTTCGTGACTACTTATCAATTTAATGGGTCTGGAATGGTGCTGTGCGTAGCTGGGTACTAACAAAAAAGTAATTAAATGTAAGCAAGCTGAGTTAGGGAAAAACACAGTATTCCATACCACAGCAAACAGGTAATTTTCACCTTAGTCAAACTGTTACGGTAAAATCGGGTAACAACTGATATGCGGTAAGCATCAATAAAACGGCGCGCCTTTTGGCTGCGTTGTACGAATAGTCTTTAAAAGGCGGAGTCTCAAGTGGATATTTTTCTGCAACAAATTATTAATGGTCTGGTCATCGGTAGCATTTACGCACTGATCGCACTGGGTTACACCATGGTGTACGGCATTATGCAGCTGATCAACTTTGCGCATGGCGAAGTGGTGATGATCGGGGCGATGGTGACGATTACATGCATCAATCTTTTACTCGGACACAACGTCGCGATGTCGGGACCGATGATCTTGCTAGTGGGCTTGATGATGGCGATCCCCGTATCGATGTTACTGGGCTATACGATTGAAAAAGTCGCCTATCGACCGCTACGCCGCGCGCCACGTTTGGCGCCGTTGATTACGGCGATTGGTGTTTCTATCGTATTGCAGCAATTGGCAATGCTGATTTGGGGGCGTAACTATCGCCCATTCCCGTCGATTTTGCCTTCAGAAGTCCACAATATCGGCGGCGCTTCGATTACGGATGTGCAAATCGCGATCATCGTTTTGACTTTACTGCTGATGGCTGGCATGTATTTCTTGATTGAAAAAACCAAGATGGGTCGTGCAATGCGTGCAACAGCGCAAAATCCAGAAGTCGCAAAATTAATGGGCGTGAATGTAAACCACATCATTTCGATGACCTTTGTGATTGGTTCAGCATTGGGTGCAGTAGCGGGCGTTATGGTGGCTGCCAATTACGATCAAGCGCATGCGTATATGGGCTTTATGATCGGTTTGAAAGCCTTTACCGCGGCGGTATTAGGCGGAATCGGTAACCTGGGTGGTGCTGTGCTGGGTGGTTTGTTGCTGGGTGTGATTGAAAGTTTGGGTGCGGGCTATTTAGGTGATTTAACGGGCGGCGTGCTCGGTAGTCACTACAAAGATGTCTTGGCTTTTGTGGTACTGATTTTAGTACTGGTATTCCGTCCATCAGGTTTGATGGGTGAACGCGTTGCAGAACGCGCTTAAACCAAGGTGACATGATGACGAATACAATAAATAGCGCAGAATTTCGCGCCAATAATCTGAAAACCACGCTGGTGCTGGCGGGGATCGCGATTGTTTTGGCCGCCTTGCCTTGGGTGTTGGGGCATTTTTTCGAAAGTGGTAATTCATGGCTGCGCGCAGTCGATTTTGCCTTGCTCTATATCATGCTGGCCTTGGGCCTCAATATTGTGGTGGGTTATGCCGGGCTGTTGGATTTGGGTTATATCGCGTTTTATGCGGTGGGTGCTTATACCTTTGCCTTGCTCAATTCTCCGCATTTGCAGGAGTTGATCCCTGTCTGGTTATTTAGACCGAACTTCTTTGTGATGATGCTGATTGCGGCATTTGTGGCAGGGATTTTTGGGGTGTTGCTAGGCTCTCCGACATTGAAGCTACGCGGCGATTATTTGGCGATTGTGACGTTGGGTTTTGGCGAAATTGTTCGTATTTTTATGAATAATATGGATCGCCCAGTCAATATTACCAATGGCCCGCAAGGGATTAACCATATCCCCGCGGTACAAATTGCAGGCTATGATTTGGGTCGCCCGATTGAGTTTTTTGGTATTAGTTTTGAAAAAATTCATTTGTATTACTACCTACTGTTGGCGATTTGTTTTTTCATTATTTTTGTATCGAAACGCCTACAAAGCTCGCGGATTGGTCGTGCTTGGGTGGCGATTCGTGAAGATGAAATTGCTGCGAATGCGATGGGGATTGATACCCGCAATATGAAATTATTGGCGTTTGCGAGGGGCGCGAGTTTTGGCGGTGTTTCCGGTGCGATGTTTGCCAGCTTCCAAGGATTTGTGTCGCCAGAGTCATTCACGCTGATGGAATCCATTATGGTGCTGGCAATGGTCGTATTGGGCGGCATGGGTAATATACCGGGTGTGATTTTGGGGGCGATTTTGGTGTCGATTACGCCTGAAATTTTACGTGATGTGATTAATCCGGTGCAAATGGCGATTGCTGGACGCAAAGTAGTCGACCCAGAAAACCTACGGATGCTGATTTTTGGTTTGGCGATGATTATTGTGATGTTGGTGCGGCCAGCCGGTATTTGGCCTTCGAAGCAGCGCCGAGCTGAGTTGAGGCCTAAAACGAAGACGATTTCGCTACAAGAAAAAGACAGTTTGCAAGATGCGGAGCGTAATCATGACTGAAGCATTGCTAAGTATTGAAGGCATTACCAAGCGATTTGGTGGCTTGCACGCCTTGTCGGGTGTGGGATTGTCGATTAATAAAGGTGAGATTTACGGCCTCATTGGCCCCAATGGCGCAGGTAAAACCACTTTGTTTAATGTATTGACGGGTCTTTATCAGCCGGACGAAGGTAAATTCACCTTTAATGGAAAAGACCTATTCCGTAAAAAACCCAATGTTGTGGTTGAGGCGGGCATTGCGCGAACATTTCAGAATATTCGCCTGTTTGCCAATATGACCGCGCTCGAAAACGTCATGGTTGGTCAGCATGTACGTACGCATACCGGCATCATTGGTGCCGTTTTCCGCCCGCCCAAAGCGCGGGCAGAAGAAGCTGCCATTAAGCTGAAAGCCGAAACGTTGCTGGAGTACGTCGGTATTGCCGATCGTGCCGAGGAATTGGCGCGCAATTTATCGTACGGTGATCAACGCCGTTTAGAAATTGCTCGCGCCTTGGCGACTAATCCGCAATTGTTGGCACTCGATGAGCCAGCGGCGGGGATGAACCCTAAAGAAACCGACGACTTGAAACGCTTAATGGAAAAGATCCGTAATGATGGCGTGACAATTTTGTTGATTGAGCATGATGTGAAGTTAATGATGGGCTTGTGTGACCGAATTGCAGTACTCGATTACGGCAAGAAAATTGCAGAGGGTATTCCTGAGCAAGTGAAGAACGATCCAAAAGTGATTGAAGCGTATTTGGGAGTGGCACCAGAATGACGAATACATCAGCGAGCAAAGCATTATTGCAGGTCAAGGACTTAAAAGTCGCTTATGGTGGTATTCATGCGGTGAAAGGGATTGACCTTGAAGTCAATGAAGGGGAGTTGGTCGCCTTGATTGGGGCGAATGGCGCAGGTAAAACGACGACGCTTAAAACGTTGATGGGGATGGTTAAGCCAGCGGCCGGAGAAATTTTATTTAAAGATCAATCGACCGCCAAGCTAGAGCCTCATGATTATGTACGGCAAGGATTGGTCATGGTGCCAGAAGGGCGTGGGATTTTTGGCCGCTTAACCGTAGAAGAGAATCTATTGATGGGGGCGTATTGGCGCAATGACAAAGCTGAAATCGCTAATGATTTAGAGCGTGTCTATCAATTGTTTCCACGCGTTAAAGAACGCTTCAAGCAATTGGCTGGTACCTTGTCGGGTGGTGAGCAACAAATGGTGGCGATGGGCCGCGCTTTGATGAGCCGTCCTAAATTATTGTTGCTGGATGAACCATCTATGGGTTTGGCACCCATTATCGTGCAAAAAATATTCGAGATTATCCGCATGGTTGCTGCCGAAGGCGTGACGATGTTGCTGGTTGAGCAAAATGCGAAATTGGCATTACAAACAGCAAATCGAGGCTATGTGATGGAATCGGGTAAAGTCACTTTTAGCGACGATGCCGCTGCTTTATTGGCCAATGAGAAAGTGCAGCAAGCCTACTTGGGCGAATAAAGTGACTGTTGTTTATTGAAAAATCCCAAGCTAAGGCTTGGGATTTTTTGTGGGTATTGCTTTCTAAGTATTAGCCATATTGGCAGTTGTGCTTATACCTATGAGCTGCAAATTAAATCTACGTCGCCCCCCATCGCAGCGGTGTTGGTCGTGATGGTGTATTCACTGACCAAGCGAAATAATGGCCACTTTTCATTCTCCAGTGGGCTAATAATGGGGCAAAGTGGGTTGGCTGTGTTGGTGCTGATGCAGTCATTTTTGCATAAAATACCATCGACTTCACTGAGATCGACTGCCTGATTAATTTCAATCGTTTCGTTTTGAAGTGCTTTGCGCCAAGGGCTAGGTAAATAGCGAATGACAGGGACATTGCCTGTGAGTAAAGCGAGGCAAATTAACTCAAAGACGACGATGGGTTCGTCTGCGATGCAGACCATTCGGCCTAGCCCACGGTAGTGCAGTGTATTGCTTTCTCCGGTGGTGCTAGGTAGCTTGAGTTGCGTGCCAATGGGCGTACGGCTTGCAATGTCGTGCAATAACACAGCCAAATGAAGCGCTTCATCTGCTTGAGGCCACTCTTGAATAATTTGATTTAATGCGTTTAGCGTACTCGAGGCTTGGATGTCGTGAGGTTTGCATGGATCAGTATTTTTGCAAGCGGCCCATATTGACCAAGGTCCGCCTACTTTGGGGCCAGTTCCTGCTTGGCCCGTTCCGCCAAAGGGTTGGCAGCCCACCATCGCGCCAATTTGGTTTCGATTGATGTAGTAATTTCCAACTTTAGTGTGCGCAATAAGGGTGTCGGCGGTTGATTTAAGTCTGGATTGAATGCCTAAGGTCAGGCCGGATTTCAATTGATTGACTTGAGCAATAGTGCGGTCAAGTTCTTTGATTCTAAAGCGCTTCACAAACAATACCGGCCCAAAAATTTCACTGGGTAGCGCATCATGCTCACCCAGCTCAATTAATGTAGGCGGTATATAAAACCCATAGTTGGTTTCTGCGGGTAAAGTGGTTTGATAAATTGGGCAGTGATGATACTGCTTAATTGCCTTGTTTATGGTTTTTTGTGCCGCTTGATTAATTACGGGGCCAATATCGTGCTCAAGATCAATGGGGTTGCCAATAGCTAACTCGCCCATCGCTAGCTTAATTCGTTCAATAGTGGCGCTGGCGATTTCTTCTTGCAAAAAAAGTATGCGCAATGCAGAGCAGCGCTGTCCTGCGCTATCAAATGCTGAGGTCAGCACATCTTTGCAAACTGCGTCGATATGTGCCGTACTATCGACAATCATGCAATTAACACTGCTAGTTTCGTTGATAAAAGGTTTGAGTAATCCTGATTGATTGATGTCGGTCGCAATTTTTAGTGCAGTTTGCTTTGCGCCCGTAAACAGAACACCATCACAGCGTCGATCCAATACCAACGCCGCCCCCGCAGCGCCGCCGCCAGGAATAAATTGCAGAATCTGTCTTGATAACCCTGCTTCATAAAAGCACCGCGTCGCTAACATCGCAATCAGCGGTGTTTCTGCTGCTGGCTTGGCAATCACGCGATTTCCCGCGATGAGTGCGCAGGCAATTTGGCCTACATAAATTGCAAGTGGGAAGTTCCATGGGCTAATTGCAACGACAGTACCGAGTGGCGTTGGTGCTTCGGTTTGCCAATGGCGACGTGCTTCATGTGCATAATAGCGGCAAAAATCGATGGCTTCACGAACTTCATTTTGAGCGTTGGGACTCGACTTCCCCGCTTCGCCAATCAAGATGGCCATTAATTCTGAGCGGCGGGCGGAAAAAATATCGGCGGTCTTTTCTAATAAATCGGCACGATCGTTGACGCTACTATTTTCCCACGCGGCCTTGGCTGCGCAGGAAAGCGCTTTTTCAATATCTTCTAAACCTGCTTCATTGATGAGACCTAGGTATTGACGCTGGTCTGCAGGGTTGATGCTTTTTCGATGGTCATAGAGTTCGGGCAAGCCATGCCCCATCATTGGCATCGCGATGATGGCGTGCTTTTGATGTTCATCGGTTTGCTCAAAAAATTCCTTAATGTCAGGTCGATGCGACCAATCTAAGCTAGCGGTTTTGTCTTGGTGCAAGAATAGCTTATGTGGTTTGTTGAGGCTGGGGCTGTGATGAGGCTCAGGGCAAATGAATTGAGGGTTTATCTGCGGGTTGAGTAATTGATGAACAAAGGAGCTATTGGCCCCATTCTCTAGAAAACGACGAATGAGGTAAGGCAATAGGCTGGTTTTATGGCCAACAGGCGCATAAATACGACAGGTTCGATTGACGCCAAGCTCATTGGCCAGGCGGTAGAGCGCTTCACCCATACCAAAGAGGGATTGAAATTCGAGTGTTTTTTCTCCCGCCATTTGGTGAATCAGGCAGAGGGTAAATGGGTTGTGCGTTGCGAATTGTGGGTAAATTCGATGCTCTGCGTTCAGTAAGACTTGAGCGCAAGCAATATAACTCAAGTCGGTGTTGGCTTTATGGGTGAATACGGGGTAATCCGCTAACGCGGCTTGTTGAGCCGCTTTGATTTCAGCGTCCCAATATGCACCTTTGACGAGGCGAACCATAATTGGGCGATATTGGCTTAACTGGCTGAGCCATTGCACGACGGCCAAGGCCCGTTTTTGATAAGCTTGTACTGCAATTCCTAGTCCCGCCCAATCTCCCAATTTGTCTTCATAGACCAGGCGGGCAAATAATTTAAGTGTAATTTCCAAGCGATCACATTCTTCAGCATCAATAGTGAGGCCAATATCATATTGTTTGGCAAGGCGTGCTAATTCCAGCAAGCGGGGGTAAAGTTCAGCGTTGATTCTTTTTTGTTGTGTGGGCTGAAATCTAGGGTGAAGTGCCGAGAGTTTGATGGAAACCCCTGCGCCAAAACGAATGCCTGCGCCGTTGTTTTTTTTGCCGACAAAATGAATTGCTTCGGTATATTTGGCAAAATAAGCGTCGCTTTCTGCTTGAGTGAGCGCAGCTTCGCCCAACATATCGAATGAATATAAAAAATCAGGCTGTTTGTGCTCATTGGCGTTTTCGATGTTTTCTGCAATGACAAAGTAATTCGCAAGCCAGTCAATCGCCTGTTTGCTGGCTTCTCGTGCAATGGGTTTTCCAGAGGAATCACTAATGGACTCTGCAATACTTATGCCCCAAGTCGCTAAATTAACCAACCTAGACGGGCTATGCCCACGATGCCCTTGCCAGTTTGCTGCATGGAGTTGCTCGTTGAGTAGTTGATTGGCATTGGTTTTATCGGGGATGCGCAGCAAGGCCTCCGACAAAATCAATAGCGCCTTGCCCTCCAAGCTGCTAAGCGGGAATTCAGTCAAAATAGCATCAAGACCTAAATGACTGCTGCGCTCTAAGCGTAGTCGTTCGGTAATGAGTCGCGCTAGCGCATCGGCACGCAGTTGGTCGTCGCTAGTGAGTTGAATGGATTGCGAAAGTTCTCGCGCTAACTCAGTTTCGTTGCGATAGCGCTGAGAAAAAATCCGCTCCATGGGTGGGGCGGATTGTGAGTTAATCTCTCGATTCATGGTTGGCTTTGCGTTGAGGTCTATCAATAAATAGAGCAGATTCGAGCGTGGTGCACGACCAAACTCGAATCGGGGCTTAAACCTTAAAGGTTTGTATGGTGGTATCGAGCTGCTTGGCTAACGAGTTCAAACGGTCCGACAAATCGCAAGCGCTTCTTGCTGCGCTGCTATTTTCTTCGCCAGCGCGTGAAATTCGTTCTACATTTTGAGCAATTTCATGGCTTGCTATGCTTTGCTCATGAATTGCATTACTGATACTGTTGATATTTTCCACGTTTCGATGTGCGAGTTGCTCGATTTGCGCCAGTGCTTCTGCCATTTCGTGTGTACTGCGTACGCCGGTTTCAACGAGGCTACTGGCTTCGAACATCCCTTTGGCGGCAACACTGGTGTCGTGCTGCACCGCTTGAATTTTGCTGGTGATTTCGAGTGTGGCTTGGGTCGTGCGTTCGGCGAGTTTACGAACTTCATCGGCAACCACTGCAAACCCTCGCCCTAAATCACCCGCCCGCGCGGCCTCAATGGCAGCGTTGAGCGCCAGCAGGTTAGTCTGGTCGGCAATGTCTTTAATGACTAGAACAATACTGCCAATCTCATCGGAGCGATGGTTAAGTTGACCGATGAGTTCATTGGATTTATTGATTGAGTTGGCAATTTGCTGAATTTGTCCGGTGGTTTTTTCGGCAACGGTAGAGCCTTCAACTGCCGTTTTGGCGACAAGTCGTGTTTCTGTCTGTAGTTGACTTGAGTTATCCGCGATCAGCTGCACACTGACGGTCATTTCTTCAATCGCAGCGGCGGTGGCGGATGAAGCCTCTGATTGCATACTAGACGCATTGCTGACTTGGTTTGCTGCGTTGGTGAGTTCTCGGGCGGATTGAACTAAATCAGTCGAGCAGCGGTTGGCGGTGCCAATGACGGTGCACATATTGCCTAAAAGTTGATTCATTGCCGTTGAAGTTTGACCAATCTCATCATTTTTTTCGACCGGCATGCGCATACTGATGCGGCCAGATCGGTCAATTTCTGCGATGGTTTCTTGCATTGATGCGAGTGGTTTGCGAATGCTTTGATAAATGGTGAAGGCACAAGCAATGCCAATTGCAATTGCGATTAAGATGAGGGTGATTAAAGTGGTCGTAACCTGATCTTTAATCGTATCGACTTGGCCATCAATGGCTTGCACGTCTTTGAGTGCGGCGTTGGTCAGATCAGTTAATGTATCCGACATCAAACGAATCGGGTCTTTGAACTTGGAGAATGCTTTGTTGATTTCTTGTGGTGTGGTGAATTTGCCCGCTTTAATGTCCGCCATGATGCTGGCTTCGCCTTTGCCATAAGCTTCGCTGTGACTGGATAGTGCATCGATTTTAGGCGCTTGTTCGGGTGTGGCTAATTTTTTAGCTTCGGCTAATTCTGTTTGCAAAGCAGTAAAAGATTTTTGCCATTTTTCATTGTATTCGATCACTTTTTCAGGCGAATCAAAGTTTAAAAAGAGGTCTTTTTCGAAGCGACGGAGGTCTCCTACTTGTTTGCGTGCATCGATGAGGTGCATGCCATATTGCAAATTTTTTTGTAGTAATTGGCTCGTTACGGAGTGCTGTTGGTTTAAGCCCGTGATGCCGACAATACCGACAAAAACTAATAGTGCCTGCGAGATTGCGAAGCCAAGTATAATTTTGGCACCAACACTCATATTTTTTAGCATGGCAATATTTCCAGTGTTGTGCGGTTTTTAAAGATTAAAACTAGCTTGGAAACTTTGAATTTGCAAGCCGCAGTTGGGTCTGTTTAATTGATTGGTTATTAATGACGCTGTGTTTTTCTTATAAGGTAGATCCTGATGAAAATTGGTACTCCATTAAGTCGCTCTGCGACCAAGGTCATGCTCTTAGGTGCGGGAGAGTTGGGCAAGGAAGTCATTATTGCCTTGCAGCGATTGGGGGTGGAGGTGATTGCGGTGGATCGCTATCCGAATGCGCCGGGAATGCAGGTAGCGCATCGCAGTTATGTGCTGAATATGACCGATGCGAAAGCGTTACGCGCTCTGGTAGAAATTGAAAAACCACATTTAATCGTGCCGGAAATCGAAGCGATTGCCACCGAGGCTTTGTTGGCGATTGAAGCCGATGGGTTGGCCGAGGTCATTCCAACCGCTCGCGCTACGCATTTAACAATGA
>CAUPHX010000093.1:0-9694 GCA_963511125.1 uncultured Deefgea sp.
AAAAGTCGAAGGTCAATTACGCCAAGAAACCGCGATGCGTGAAGCGATGGAAAACTCGCTGCTAACGGGTATTCGCGCAATGAATAAAAACGGTCACCTCATCTACATCAATCGCGCTTTTTGCAATATGGTTGGCTTCAGCAACGAAGAGCTCATCGGCAAAAGCCAGATCATGCCCTACTGGCCCCCCGAAGACCTCGACCGTTGCATGGCAGTCTATCGAGCGATTTTGTCGGGTCGCGCCGAACCTGCCGGCTATCAAATGCGCTTTATGCGCGCCAATGGCGAACGATTTGATGTACGACTGTACGCTGCCAAATTGATCGACGGCGAAGGCCAACACACTGGCTGGATCAGCTCGATTTACGACATTACCGAACTGCAACGTGAGCGCGATGCGCTGCAAGCTTCGCACGAGCGTTTTGTCACCGTACTGAACGGCCTTGACGCAGCCGTGTCGGTGAGCGACGCCGCCAGTGGGGAGATGCTGCTCACCAATCGGCAATTTGATCGCGCCTTTAGCATCCCCGACTGGCATGGCCGCTACTGCGCGCTGCCGTATGTCGCACGACGCAAAGGCGCACCGATCGATACCGAATGGTTCGACGCCTTCCGCGGGCATTGGTATCAAGTCAAAAGCCGCAGCAGCGTCTGGGTCGACGGCTCAGAAGTCTGGCTCGAAATCGCCACCGATATTACTGCGCTAAAAAACGCGCAAGAGCGTGAACGACTACAAAACGAGCAACTCCAACAAACGACGCGCTTAATTAGCATGGGCGAAATGGCGTCCAGCCTCGCGCACGAGCTGAATCAACCTTTGGCCGCGATCGCCAGCTACGCCACAGGTTGCCGCAATGTCTTATCACAAGCGGAGCCAAATATCGGTCAACTCGATCAAGCCATCGAAAAAATGGCCGCACAGGCCAAACGGGCGGGCAAGATTATTTCAGGGATTCGTGAGTTCGTGCAACGCCGTGCGCCGCACCGCAAATCATGTGAAATCGGCGAGCTAGTCGATACCGTGCGCACGCTGCTCGCCGCCGAAGTTGCCAAACAACAAGTCAAACTGACCATCAGCGACGTTAGCAAGCTCCCCGTGATTTACGCCGATGCCGTCATGCTAGAGCAGGTGATGTTTAACCTAATGAAAAATGCCATCGAAGCGATGCATAATACGCCAGCGGCCGAACGCGCCTTGTCGCTACAAATTACACCCAACGCTGATATTTTATCCTTTGTGATTAGTGATCGAGGCAGCGGCATTCCACCTGAGCAAATGGAGCAACTGTTTAAACCGTTTTATACGACCAAAAATACCGGTATGGGGATGGGCTTGAATATTTGCCGTTCCATCATCGAGCACCACCAAGGCCGCCTGTGGGTTGAAGCCAACCCTGGCGGCGGTAGCCGATTTATCTTTACCTTACCATTGCCGCAGGATAATCTGGCTTATGAGCCGTAATTCTTTGAGCGGCATCCTTATTCAACTTTGTGTCTGCGCAGGAGCCCGCCGCTGATGAGCCTCAATCACTCCAACACCCGAAAAATTGCCATCGTTGATGATGACGACGCCATCCGCGACGCTTTATCTTGGCTCTTCTCGACCCGCAATCACCAAGTCAGTACCTTTGCCAGCGCCGAAGAACTCCTCGCAAGCTACCGCCCAGAAGACTATGGCAGCTTGGTGCTCGACGTACGGATGCCCGGCATGGGCGGCTTAGAATTATTCAACAAGCTGCAAGAATACGCCTATTGCCCGCCGGTGATTTTTCTCACTGGCCACGGCGATGTACCGATGGCGGTTGCGGCGCTCAAACAAGGCGCGGCCGATTTTATTGAAAAACCATTTTCGGATAACGATATCGTCGATTTGGTTGAAAGCTGTCTATCGCAAGACCAACTCAGCCGCGAAGAATGGCAAACTCGTACTGCGGTTGATCAGCGTCTAGCCTGCCTTACACCGCGCGAACGCGAGGTGATGAAACTCATCCTCACCGGTCGTTTGAATAAACAAATCGCCGATGATTTGTCGATTTCAATGAAAACCGTCGAAGTGCATCGCGCGCGGATTTTGGAAAAGATGCAAGTCAAAACCGCCATGGAACTCGCTGCGCGCCTGCGTGATGCGGGGGTTGAACCGCAATAGGTATATCAACCTAACCATTGACAAAAAATGGCTAGATGGCAATACCCACAAACTTCGTAGGAGCGGGCTTGCCCGCTCCTACAACATCAAAGGATGTTGCAGTGCTGATGCTGATTTCCCCAGCCAAAACGCTGGATTACACCACCCCCACTCCCGCCGAATTACCGCATTCCCAACCTGATTTTCTCGCACAATCGCAGCAGCTCATCGACGTGTTACGGCAAAAAACACCCGCCGACATCGCGCAATTAATGAAACTGTCCGATGAGCTTTCGCATCTGAATGTCGGTCGTTATCAAAGTTGGCAGCCCGACTTTACACTAGAGAATGCCAAACCAGCGGTGCTGGCGTTTATGGGCGACGTTTACGCAGGCCTTGGCGCAAGCAGCCTCAATGCCACGCAGCACGCGTATTTAAGCCGGCATTTACGCATTTTATCGGGGCTGTATGGCCTATTGCGCCCGCACGATTTGATGCAGCCGTATCGCTTGGAAATGGGCACGCGCTTGGCGCATCCGAACGGCCATCATTTGTATGACTTTTGGAATGACACCGTTACCGATGCCGTCAATTCACTAAATAAAGACACCGTCGTTAATCTAGCCAGCGAAGAGTATTTCAAAGTGATTCGCCCCAAAATCCTCAGCGCGAACATCATTACGCCAGTATTTGAAGATTTCAAAGGCGGTCGTTACAAAATCATCAGCTTTTACGCCAAGCGCGCCCGCGGCCTGATGGTGCGCTATGCGGCGCTCAATGGCATTACCGAGGCGAATGATTTAAAGCATTTTGATCTCGACGGCTACCAACTTGCCAGCGATGAATCGACCTTTTCACGCTGGGTATTTCAGCGGATGTTAGCGGAGTAATTAATTTAACTCGCCAGCAACCGCTTGCCCCAGCGCACGCCACGCAATTCGATCTGCTGATAGCTCCAACGAGAAATCAGCAGCACCAGCGCCAAAATCGCCAAGCCAGCTGCGTTATCCAAGAATGCGCTACCCAAATTGATGAAATTCAATCCGTCTTTTTGTAGCAAAAAGTCAGGTGCAAATTGCGTCATCCCCGCCTGAATTAGATACAACAGCGCGTAATGCGTTAAATAAATCGAAAACGACCATTTACCCATACTCACAAAAATCGCATGCCGCAACAACTTGGATACCGCCCCCTGCTCAAACGCAAATACAATAATCGCCAGCGCAAAAGCCCATGCCGCAAAGAAACTTTTAGCAGGGTATTGCGCTGTAATCACTACATACAAAGCGGATAGTAGCAATACCTCAACTACCGTTGCAATTTTGAAATTCAGACGCCAATGATGAATCGCATCAAAACAGCGATACGCCAGCGCACCCAAGAAAAAACAGGTAATCCCGCGAAAACCACCGCTGCCCGTAAAATTGATCGACAGCCACACACAGAGCGAACAGCCCGCAACAAGTAACACAAACGCCGCTTGCCGCCAGCGCAGCGTAGCCCAGAGTATTGCCCCGAACAGCAGGTAGAGATAGAACTCCACGCTGATACTCCATGCTGGCCCATTAAAGCCAAATGGATCTGCCGAGGGCAGCCACGCTTGCAGCAATAGAATTTGATACAGCCATTGCTCAAGCTGCCAAGCACGAAAATCACCGCTCGCCCATTGCAGCCACATCGCCACACTAAACAGCAGCAGCATCACCAAATGCAGCGGATAAATCCGAAAAAAACGGCTGATCATATAGCGACGAAAGCCATCGCCATCAATCGGTTCGAGCGCATAACGATAAGCCAGCACAAAGCCGCTCAAGGTAAAAAAGAACTCCACCATCAATCCTGCCGAGCGGAAGAAATCCCACTCACTAAAGCCTTGCAGCAAATGCAAATGAAACACCACCACGCTCAAGGCGCACAAGCCACGAAAACTATCGAGCACGATAAAGCGATGTTTATGCCGCGGACTGGGAAGAGGATGCAAAGTCATAATAAACCATAAGAAAAATCGCCATGGTGAGTGCGATTTTCTTGCGCACCATCGCCACAGGTGAGGATTAAACAAAAAATAGGTAAGACCCCGCATTGACAATTACTTTCCATCACTGACAGCCCCCCCCCCCCTAACAATTACAATTGCTTTTCTTCAATTCAAATATGACACAGGCTGCCCTTCAATGAATCACAAACTCATCATCGTCCCACTTTGCGCCGCCATTTTAACGGGTTGCATGACCTTTCAAGACAAAATGGTTGCCGCAGATGGCAAAACCTTTGACTGCACCAGCACTGGCGGCGGCATTGGTCTTGGCTTCATTGTAGGTGCAGCCACTGCCGCGGCCTCAAAAGGAATTTGTGTCGATAGCTATGAAAAACTCGGTTTTATTAAGGCAAGCGAAGCCTCGACTGTCGGGCTAAAACTCGAAGAAAAAGAAGGTAAAGTATTCATTAAAGAATTAGCTGATGGCGGAGAACTAGACAAAATCGGTGTAAAAGAAGGCGATCAATTACTGAGTATTAATCAAGCTGTCGTCAGCTCAATCGACGGAGCCAAAAAATCATTCTTTGGCAAAAAAGGGAGCACGACCAAAGTGGTATTACTGCGAGGCACCGAAGCCCTAGAGTTGATAGTAAAGAGAAATTCAGAAGTTAAACTCTAATTTAAAACCAGCGATGCGCGCCGATTTCGCCCCACAGAGTAGCAGTTGACGCGCTCACCAAACAGTCCTTTCACCTCGATAAAGCGATAAGAAGACAAAATGAACAACTTAATACCCAATCGCCCTCCTATGTATGGTTTACTCGTGATCCTCGGGGCGATCTCTGTCGTCGTCGCATCTCTCAGCTCTCTGTATTTGTGGTCACAACTCGGCATGCTGGCCGGACTATTTGCACTCTTTCAAACGCTGGTTTTAATGGCTATATTGCTGTGCATCCAATGGATAGTTGAAACATTGGGCAACTTAGATGCTAAGTTTGATGCACACAAAATTGAAAGAGAACAAAGCCTTCAAACAATCACCGACAAAATGAGCGTACCGAATCACGAAATTTTACAAAAACTCTATGACCTAGAAAATAGCCTTCAGCAAGTAAAAGCCCCCTAAGGTTTGTTAACGTTTGGTTTGCCAGCTACATTTTCGCGGCTTGAAACCAAACTTCAACAGCTCAGCGTTTATTTCAACGCGGCCAAAATCACCTGCGTATTGTGCGTAAACATCCCGATCCACGTATTGGCGGGCGCTTTTTTATCGAGGGCATCGGAATAAATCGGTGGGCCGACTTTGGCGCCGGTTTCGCGGGCGATTTGGTCGATCAATTTTGGATTGCTAATGTTTTCGGCAAATACCGCTTTGATTTGGCTTTTGCGCATTTCACGAATCAGCACCGCCATTTCTTTGGCGCTCGGCTCAGCCTCGGTCGAAATACCTTGTAATGGAAAGAACTGAATCGCGTAACGATGGCCCAGATACGCCAAAGCATCGTGCGACGTCACCACTTTCTTTTTCGCGGCAGGGATGGCCGCAAAAGCAGCTGCCGTTTGGCTATCAAGCTGGGTAATTTTGGCTTTAAATGCGTTGGCATTTTTGCTGTACTGAGCCGCACCCGCTGGATCAGCAGCTTTAAGCGCAGCGGCGATTTGATCGACCATCAACAGCACGGCACGTGGATCATGCCAAGCATGGGGGTCGGCTTTGCCATGATGATGTTTATGACCGTCGCCATGGTCGTCTTCCTGCTCGACGGGTTTTAAGCCTTTGGTCACCGTGATGACTTTGCCTTTGTAAGCGGCAGCTTGTTCAACGCGTTTGAGCCAACCTTCAAAACCCAAGCCATTGACGAAAAACAGCGGTGCACCCGATAGTTTTTTCAAATCAGCGGGCTTGGCTTGCCAAACGTGCGCGTCTTCCCCTGGCCCCACCAAGGTATTCACCTGCACACGGTCGCCGCCGACTTCTTGCACCAAATTACCCAGAATACTAAAACTGGCGACGACTTTGAGTGGCTCGGCAGCAACGAGCGAACTAAATAATAAACAAATGATGGCGAGAATTTGACGCATTGAAAGTCCCTGTGAGAAGTGATTAGTAAGGAGAATAGTTACCCACGCCAATAAGTTGCACGTGTTCCCCTCTTTGAAAAAGGGGGGCTAGGGGGGATTTAGCACGGTTTCAATTCTAAAAAACGCTAAAAGAAAACCAATTCAAAGGCAAATCCTCCTCAATCCCCCTTTGCAAAGGGGGAAGCTACTGTAGCGAAACTTATGTAAGTAATGGGGTAAAAAAGCAAGGTCAGAGGCTTTACCCCTTACACCTCACCCCTAACTCCTCACACAACTAAATCGCGTGATGACGACGCGCTTTGCGGCGTTGTGCCCATAAGCCAAACGGCGCGATGATCAGCGAAATACAGTACAAAGTCCCTGCCACCAGCACAATCGCAGGGCCGGATGGTAAATCCCATTGATACGAGGCGACCAATCCCAGCAGACAGGAAGTCAGGGCGACGACCCATGCGGCAACAAATAGCATCGACAAACGCTCGGCCCAGAGTCGCGCAGTCGCGGCAGGCAGCATCATCAAACCGACCGCCATCAACGTGCCCATCGCTTGAAACGCGGCGACGAAATTGAGTACCGCGATGACGATAAAACCAATATGAAAACGCGCCCCATTGCCCGTTGTTGCAGCGATAAAGCCAGAGTCGGCGCATTCAAGCACGATGCCGCGATATTCTAAAGCCAGCCAAATCAGCGTAATCGACGCGACTGAACTGACAATCAACATCGAAGGATCATCAATCGCCAGCACCGAGCCAAACAGCAAGTGAATCAAGTCGACGCTGCTGCCCCATTTGGACACAATCAACACACCAATCGCCAAAGCCAGCAGGTAGAAACCCGCGAAACTCGCGTCTTCATTCAGCCGTGTTTTGCGCGCGGCAAAACCAGCCGCCAACGCCACCAGCAAGCCAGCGACCAAACCACCACCCGCCAACCAAGCTAGCGACAAGCCGCCAAACAAAAAGCCAATCGCCGCGCCAGGCAATACCGCATGGGAGAGTGCGTCGCCCAGCAAGGACATCCGCCGCAGTAAGAGCAATACCCCCACCGGTGCGCAACCGACGGCCAAAGCAACGCTGCCGACCAAAGCGCGGCGCATAAAGGCAAACTCGCCAAGGGCGGAAAATAATTCAATATCGGGGATTAACATAACTCTCTTAATTGCAGCATTTTTAGTGTCTCAATCAAACAGCATAGAAAAGTAGCGAGCGCCCGTCAGCGCGGTAAGGCCGAAGCACAGAAACCGGAATGTACGTTTTGTACATGAGGATTTGGGGCCTCGTGCCTCCAAGCGCCCGAACCTCGATCACGGGATGCGCAGCACTTTTAATCAACATTCTTGGCACCAAGTGGCATCATTGCGCCAGTGCTGCGCACGGCGATTAGCTTCTTGTAGATTTTCAGTCGTCAAAACTTCCGCCGTTTCGCCCCACGCCAGCGCCGATTGCGCGAGCAACAGCGTTTGCGGGTAATGCGCACGAACTTGGCTCATATCGTGCAGCACGGTGATTTGGGTTTTACCCGCTTGTTGCCAATCATCTTGTACGTTGAGTAAATTTTCAATCGTCGCACTATCGACATTGGCAAATGGCTCATCCAGCAGCATTACATCGGCGTCCTCAACAATCAGCCGCGCAAACCGCGCCCGCTGCAATTGGCCGCCAGAAAGATTGCTAATCGGCGATTTGATAAAGTCAGAAAGGCCCACCCGCTCCAGCGCTGCATCAGCGCGCAAGCAATCGTCTTTGGATAATCCACGCCAAGCACCGCGCTGCTGCCAAGTACCGGCCAGCGCCAGTTCACGCACTGTGAGTGGGAATTGCTTATCAAGGGTCGAGAGTTGCGCCAAATAAGCGATGCGCCCATGACGATGCACGTGACCTTCATCAGGCTGTTTTACGCCGGCCAACGCCGCCAATAAAGTTGACTTCCCTGCGCCATTGGGGCCAACCACCGCTGTATGGCTGCCTTTGGCAAAGCGCCCCGAAACCGCATGTACCGCCGCACGATCTCGGTAGCACAGCGTTAAATGATGGATTTCAATCACGGCTGTAAAGCCCAGAAAGTCAACGCCCACAGCGTTGCAAGCAGCGGCATAATGCATAACACCCGCTGCCAACCGGCCATGGCGAAAAAGCCAAATAAACTAAAGAATTTCAAACTACGCCCCAATCAAACCGAACAACTGAGAGTTAATCTCATTAAGCGGCTAAGGATATACAAAAACTACCTCTTTGTGCAAGCTAGTTGCATTTGTCAACAAAAATCGAGAAGCACAAGCGCCTGAACTTATTATTTTTTACCATTCATAAATTTCATTATCCGCCGATATAGCTTTCAAACACTGTATTAATTGTCACCAACAAAGCTACCCCCCCCAGACACTTCAGTGGAGGATCCAATGGAAATTAAATCTTTTACATCTGCGGCTTATTTCAAACCTAGCACTGAAGAAACCGACCTCTACAAAGAAGTCAGAGCGCAACAAAACCAGAATTTATCAGCGGTTCCAACTGGTATCACGGTGACTCACTATAACCCTGCGGAAGATCATTCTTTTGAAGACCATGCAAAAATGCGCTTGGTAGCGGGCGGCATAACGCAAAATTTAGAAAATGAAATGATTCAATTTTACAAAGAAGTAAGCACCGAAAGACCAAATCTACTTTATAAGTCGTGGGATTTTGTCACTGAGAACGGGCAACTTCGCGTCACATCAGACCAATTGAGCCAATTTGAAACCAAATGGCTTGAAGAAAAACTCAATTCAAAGACCAACATTAAAAATCTAAGCGAAGATTACAACGCTATCGTTGCTGACTATTTTAGTAATTGGGGAGAGCAAAGCATATTTGACTTAACAACTCGTTCCTACGGGGAACTGCATGGAAAAGTTGACGGGCAAGTTAATTTTCGAGACATGTTAAGTAGAATTGATGAAATGCGTTATACATTACCTGGAGAAAGAAATGCAGGAAGGTATGCTCCAACCACTTCTGGAAGCCCGCATGACTTTTATGCTATTGAAGTCGCTATGTTTTATTTAACCCCTGAGCATATAAAAACATCAGCATAAATCAGTAGTTTTTCTATGCATTTCTAACTCATCCCATACCTGCGTTTGGTCTTGCGATAGATTTCGGCCATTTGCAGGCCACGCCCAGAGATGGGATCAAGCGTATTGATTCGATTGAGCAAATCGCTGGCATGCTTCATATAGATTTCGTGCCTGCCCTCTTGATTGACCAAAGCCAGTAGCGCATTGACGGTATTAAGCAGCATTTGCAGATTATTCGGCATTTCTTTGCCTGCGGCCAAAAATCGCTCGGCAGCGGCCTTGAGGTTGCCCGACTGCGCCAAGGCGCAATCAAAGAACAAGACAAATGGGGGTGTCTAGTATTTTGTGTAAACGCTTTTTTAAAATGCGGGCATCCGCTCTTCAAATTGAATACTGAACCGTACCAACGCCGCTCGCCAGTCGCGGATTGGCATCGTCCATTTCTTACTAA
>CAUPHX010000094.1:0-9687 GCA_963511125.1 uncultured Deefgea sp.
CCATTGCGGGCGTTAATTTGACCTTCACTCAAATACTCAATTTTTCTCCCCGCGGGATTAGCTTTTAACTGCAAAGTATATTGGTCTTTTTCTATCTTCCACGTCATCCTTGCGTCAAAAACCGTCCAGTAATAGCCAATCTCAACGACCTTAGGAAAGCGTTTACTCGCCTCAATATCAATTTGCGTCGCAATTCGTGACGCCTTAACCGCTGATGCACTCGACGCTTGAACCGCCGCAGCCTGCGCATCGCTAGCGATTCGACTCAAAGCGTCCGCCTCTTCCATTTCAGCGATCGTGCTAGGTATTGGAACTGGCTCTGGCGAGATGGCGACTTGCACCAGCGCATTGTCTTCAGATGCAACTACAGGCGCTTGCACAGCCTTCACCACACTCGCGGCAACCATGGCCTTGATCGCCGTTTTTTTTGTTGCTGCTTGAGGCGGAATGACTTTGGGCTGAGTGGCTTGCAAAAAAACCACCAGCTTATCTGCTGGCTTCACATTGGCTAACTCCGCTGGGTTTGCTTCTTCATCTAAACTTTGCTCATCCAACTTGCGATCAGTTTTTTTCAGTTCGGTTTGCGAAAACTCAGGCTGAGTGAACCACGCATACAGCGGCTCGGCCAAAATGGTAGCCAGATGCATCACAATCGATGCGACCAAAGCAATCCAAATAAACCAGCGCAAGTACTTCATTGATTATGCACTCGGTGCTTGCAAGTAAGCGTCTGCACTCGCAGGCGCAGTCACACGAACCTGCTTACCCACCACACTCAATTGGTCGGCAACAAACCACTGCACAACTTTTGGATAGAGCTGATGCTCTTGAACCAAAATGCGTTGCGCTAAAGTTTCTGCGCTGTCGTCAAGCATCACCGGCACTGCCGCTTGCGCAATAATTGGCCCGCTATCGAGTTCGGCCGTTACAAAATGCACCGTACAACCGGCCAATTTCACGCCTTCATCAATCGCCCGTTGATGCGTATTCACACCAATAAACGCCGGCAACAATGAGGGGTGGACATTAATCAAACGATTCACATAATGATTCACAAAATCAGCAGTTAAAATCCGCATAAAACCAGCCAGCACGACCAAATCTGGCGTAAAGCCGTCAATCAACTTTGCCAAGGCCACATCAAACGCAGCACGGTCAGCAAATTGCTTATGATCCAGCACCGCAGTCGTAATCCCACGCTCCGCTGCCCACACCAAACCCGCAGCATCTGGGCGATTAGAGACAACAGCGGCAATATGCGCACCTGCAATCTGCGCATTTACGATGGACTGCATATTGCTGCCACGACCTGAAATCAAAATAACAATATTTTTTTGCATAAACATAAAAAAGAGTGACGTATATGAATGCAGCAATTATTAATCAATGGCTACATTCATATACCTACTCAACAACGACTGCCAAACAAAACCACAATAAAAAAAGCGAGACCGACAGGCCTCGCCTCACACAATACCTAAAGTAAAGTAGCGAGCGCCGCTCAGAGCGAGGAGCACGGAACGCAGGAACCGGAATGTACACACAGTACATGAGGATGCCGAGTACCGCGTGACTCGCTATCAGCGGATGCTTCGCACTTTACGCAACTTGAGTTTGATGCTCGTCGCCAACGCGCGCACGCACAGTACCGAGTTGATACACCGTTTCGCCTTCCGCTTGCAGCAATGCAGTCGCAGCTGCAGCATCCGCTGCCGACATAATCACCACCATGCCAACGCCGCAATTAAACGTTTTGTACATCTCTTGCGGAGCTACATTGCCTTGCTCTTGCAACCATTGGAACAATTTTGGCATCGTCCAGCTTTTTGCATCGATTTGCGCAACCACATTGGCAGGCAATACGCGTGGTACGTTTTCAGTAATGCCGCCGCCCGTAATGTGTGCCATGCCTTTGACGGTCATTTCAGCCATTAGTTTCAAGAGCGGTTTTACATAAATACGCGTTGGTGCCATCACCACATCGCCCAAGCTTTTGCCGCCATCAAATTCAGCCGCATAATCAGCATCAGCAAGGTGCAAAATCTTACGGATCAGCGAATAACCATTTGAGTGCGCCCCGTTCGAAGCCAAGCCCAACACCACGTCGCCAGCAGCAATGGTTTCGCCTGTGATGATTTTGCTTTTTTCTACAACGCCAACGGCAAAGCCGGCCAAATCGTATTCGCCAACGGGATACATCCCTGGCATTTCAGCGGTTTCACCGCCAGTCAATGCGCAACCCGCTTGCTCACAACCTGCAGCAATGCCTTTAATCACTTCGGTCGCGCTATCCACATCGAGTTTGCCGCAAGCGAAGTAATCAAGGAAAAACAATGGCTCAGCGCCTTGCACCAAAATATCATTCACGCTCATGCCGACCAAATCAATACCCACGGTATCGTGGCGGTTCAGCTCAAATGCCAGTTTCAATTTAGTGCCGACGCCATCGGTACCCGACACCAAAACAGGTTCTTTAAATTTTTTACTAATTTCAACCAACGCACCAAAACCACCGATCCCGCCCAGCACTTCAGGGCGCATCGTGCGTTTTGCAAACGGTTTGATGTTTTCAACCAGCTGGTCACCAGCGTCGATATCAACACCGGCATCGCGGTAACTCAAACTTTGTTTTGACATGGGTAAGGCCTCGTACTTGGGTGAACAGCCCTCAAATTGCAGTTTAAAACAGCGCCAGCTCCCGCAATCACGGGCAGTTGTACTGTTAAAACCCACTCTGAGTGCGTTAGAATAGGTAGTCATACAGCTAATGCGTGCATTTTATAGCAAAAAGGCCACTTCGCCTGCCCCAATTGTCGCCAATAGTGCGATTTATCCCTTAGTAAGTAACTGCACAATAGTTTTCCAGCAAGGCGTACGTGACGCCAGCGCAAATCGTACGGCGCGACGAAGCAACGCAACTAGAGGACTTTTGACTTAATTGTTTGACACAAGGTCGACCTGAATGAACCAGCTAGTACTGGATCTACTGTTACCGCAGCCCAAAAGTTTCGCTGACTTTGTGCGCGGTGAAAACGCCGAATTGCTATTCCAGCTCAGTGAATGGGCCAGTGGCGATGCTCAGGTGCGTGCGCTGTATTTATGGGGCGAATCAGGTTCTGGCAAAAGCCATTTGCTGGCCGCAGCGCAAGAACGCTTGGCCGCTCAAGGCCAAGTCATCCTGATTAATGCCCTCAACGATATGCTACCGCAAGAATTGGCCAGTGATGCCGCGCTGATTGTCGACAACGTCGCCAGCCTCGATGCCGAGCAGCAAATTGTGCTGTTCGACCATTACAATACTTTGCGCGAAGGCTCTGGGCGAATTTTGGTCAGTGGTCATTTACCACCGATGCTGTTGCCGCTCCGTATTGACCTGACCACCCGCTTGGGCTGGGGATTAATTTATCAGCTCAAAACGCTCTCCGACATCGATAAAGCCGCCGCACTACAACGTCATTCGCGCAGCCTAGGCTATGAGCTCAGCGAAGAACTGGTCGATTACCTGATGCACCACGCTGAGCGCGACTTGCCCAGCCTGTATCGGCAAATTGAAAACATCAATACTTTATCTTTATCAAAACAACGTCCGGTGACGCTGACTTTGCTGCGCGAAGCGCTAAAGAAATGATGGGTATATCAATGTAGCCACTACTAAAAAAGACCTGCATTGACATACCCATCAAGATAAATTACTTCTCATGCATTATTCTACGCCAAGGGCTTCAGAAGACACTGACAGAGCTGGCTTAATTTTCACTATCCTTCGCGAGTGAGCCAGCCTCAGCAAACGCATCGCTTTTTTCTTTTCGAAATGAAATTGATATTCAAAACTAAGCGATAAAGCCGACACGAAGTCGGCTTTATCGTTGGCATGCCAATCAAAACCTAAGGCAATACGCGAACACCTACCGTTCCTGTGGTTGCTAAAGCCCAGCAATCAGTAGGTGTAGTGGCGGTTGGCCTAGCATCATAACCCGCACTACTTCTGACAATACCTGTTGTATTCACACCATCATCTATTTGTTGATCTAAAGCACATATAAGACGTGCATCAACCGTTGATTGAGTTGTTGTACCGTCCGCCACTTGAGTGCCTGGCGTCATGTAATTCGTTCCAGTCACATAGTTTGTAATTGCCGCACCCTCAGTAATAACCCAGTTAGCACCAAAAACACTCTTCAGATCAGCAGCAGTCAGAATACCCGTATTCAGCAAAATGACTGGGGCACTATTGTTTTCAACCAATACCAATAAGCCATTTTTTGCGCCAGAACACGTAGTTTGGGTTGTGACAAGTGTGGAGCACCCATCGCCTGGATAAGCGCCATATTTTTCAAAATAAATATTAAATCCCGCCTGCATTTTATTGACTGAAGCCGATAAATTTTTGACCTTCGCGCCATCAATCAAATCTTTCCCTTTAAACGCCGCGCCCAAAATCAATCCAATAATCACCAGCACAATCGCCAATTCAACCAAAGTAAAACCACGTTGTTGTTTCATTTCACCAGCCCCTGTTCACGTTTTAAACCGCAATCTTAAAAACATAGGCAAAAAATCAGCCTCATGCCAAGTTTTCGTCCACAAGACAGAAATGTTGAGCATTCTGCCGCTCGGCGGTAGCGGAGAGTGTGTTTTATAAGTCGCGAGCGCCCGTTAGAGCGGAGAGGCCGGAGCACAGAAACCGGAATGTACGTTTTGTACATGAGGATTTCGCGCACCGCCCGAATCGCTATCACGGGATGCGCAGCACTTTTAAAACACGCTCTCAGGTATAATCGACGTTTTGATATTTCATATCCTGCCGCCAATCATGCAAGAACAATACTCACCGCTCTCTGTCGAAGCCGCCGCCCAACAGCACTGGGAAGACGCTCGCGCGTTTGAAGTGACTGAAGACGCAAGCCGTCCAAAGTATTACGCCTGCTCCATGTTGCCTTATCCATCAGGCAAATTGCATATGGGCCATGTGCGCAACTACACCATCAATGACATGCTGGCGCGCCATCTGCGGATGAAGGGTTTTAATGTTCTGATGCCGATGGGCTGGGATGCATTTGGTTTGCCAGCGGAAAACGCGGCGATTGCCTACAACAAATCGCCTGCTGAATGGACTTACGCCAATATCGCCGACATGAAATCGCAAATGAAACCGCTGGGTTTATCATTTGATTGGTCACGTGAAATCGCCACTTGCGATCCTGAATACTATAAGTGGAACCAATGGTTCTTCTTGAAAATGCTAGAAAAAGGCGTTGCCTACAAGAAAACCCAAGTTGTGAACTGGGATCCGGTCGATCAAACCGTACTGGCCAACGAGCAAGTCGTTGACGGCCGCGGCTGGCGTTCAGGCGCTTTGGTAGAAAAGCGCGAAATCCCCGGCTACTACTTTGGCATCACCCAATACGCCGAAGAACTGCTCGGCGATATCGATCAGCTGGAAGGTTGGCCTGATATGGTGCGCGCGATGCAGCGCAATTGGATCGGCAAATCAGAAGGTGTTCGCTTTGCCTTTAATCATGATATTAAAGATGCCAATGGCGACTTAGTCCAAGACGGCAAATTGTTCGTATTCACAACCCGTGCCGACACCATTATGGGCGTGACCTTCTGTGCGGTTGCGGCAGAACACCCAATCGCCACCCGCGCTGCCGAACTTAAACCTGAATTGCTCGCGTTTATTGAAGAATGCAAACAAGGTGGTGTTTCCGAAGCCGAAATCGCCAGCCAAGAAAAACTTGGCAAAGCGACTGGCCTCTTTGTGACGCACCCGCTCACTGGTGAGCAAGTTGAAGTTTGGATCGGTAATTACGTGTTGATGGGTTACGGCGATGGCGCAGTGATGGCCGTTCCAGCGCACGACGAACGCGACTTTGGCTTTGCCAAAAAATACAATCTACCGATTAAACAAGTCATTGCGATTGAAGGCGAAGCCTTCAGTACGGATGCGTGGGCAGAATCGTACGGCGACAAATCGCGCGGCGTGACGATCAATTCTGGCAAATACGATGGACTGAGCTTTAAAGCCGCCGTCGATGCCGTTGCCGCCGACTTAGCCGCTATCGAGGCTGGCGAGAAAAAAACCACTTGGCGTTTACGCGACTGGGGCATTAGCCGCCAACGGTATTGGGGCACGCCAATTCCTATCATTCACTGCCCATGCTGCGGTGATGTGCCAGTGCCGTACGATCAACTACCCGTCGTTCTGCCAACCGATTGCATCCCAGATGGTTCTGGCAATCCACTGAAACAACGTGCTGATTTCCTCAATGTTGACTGCCCGAAATGTGGCACACCCTCGCAACGCGAAACTGACACGATGGATACCTTCGTTGATTCGAGCTGGTATTTCATGCGCTATTGCGACCCGAAAAACACCGATGCAATGGTGGGTGACGGTACCAAATACTGGATGGGCGCAGGTTCAGGTGCGGCAGGCGGCATGGACCAGTACATCGGCGGTATTGAGCACGCAGTGTTGCATTTACTGTACGCCCGTTTCTGGACCAAAGCGATGCGCGATGAAGGCTTGATCAACTTTGACGAGCCATTCAAAAACCTATTCACGCAAGGCATGTTGCTGCGCGATTGTTACTACCGCGAAGAAGCCTCAGGCAAAAAACGCTGGTTCTATCCTGCCGAAGTTGAAGTGCAACACGACGAGAAAGGCCGCCCAGTTTCAGCGATTTGCGTCGAAGATGGCTTACCTGTGGTGATGGGTGGCATTGAGAAAATGTCGAAATCAAGAAACAACGTGGTTGAACCGAAAGACATTATCGAGAAATTCGGTGCCGATACAGCGCGTCTATTCACCATGTTTGCTGGCCCACCAGAGCAAAGCGCTGCATGGAGCGATTCGGGCGTTGAAGGCGCGTATCGCTACCTGCGTCGTTTGTGGGCGTATAGCGTTAAACACGTTAATGCCATTAAGCTAGGCAGCAATACCCTTGATGGCGTTGAGCTCAACAAAGAAGACAAAGCGCTGCGCTTTGAAATCCATAGTACGCTTAAGCAAATCAATAACGACTACGAACGCCTGCAATACAACACCATCGTGTCGGGCGTGATGAAAATGCTCAACGCGCTCGATGCCTACAGCGGTAGCAATGCGGCCGTGATCCGCGAGTGTGTTGGTATCTTGCTGCGTGCCATTTACCCTGCCGCACCGCATATTGCACATACTTTGTGGCTAGACCTTGGCTACGCGGGTGAAATCGCCCATGCGGCTTGGCCAGAACCTGCTCTAGACGCGTTGACGCAAGATGAAATCAAGCTCATGGTGCAAGTGAATGGTAAGGTCCGTGGTGAGATTCACGTTGCCAAAGACGCCTGCAAAGAGGCAATCGAAGCCGCTGCGCTCGCCGATGAAGCAGTTCAAAAGCACATCACTGGCACACCGAAAAAAATCATCGTCGTGCCAAATAAACTAGTGAGTATTGTCATCTAAGCAATATGCAGCAAAGATGCCAAGGCAATACCCTTGGCATCCCCTTTCAAATTATTTGGAGTTCCCATGCCTGTACGCTTGAAAACCTTATTCCTTCTTGGGCTCTGCCTGAGCCTAATGGCGTGCGGCTTTCATTTGCGCGGGCAAGGCCCCAATGCGCAATTACTCTTTAAAACGGTTCAAGTATCCGGCACAGGCGCAGCGGCACAAGAACTTCGCAAAGCCTTGGTACTCCAAGCAAGTGTTAAGTTGGTTGAAAAAGACGCTGAAGCGGCCATCTATGTGACCCAAGAAGGTTCCGACAAGCAAATTCTGTCGGTCAACAGTCAAGGGCAAGTCGTGCAATATCGCGTATTTTATCGAGTCCACTTCAATGCCACGGCCAATGGTCAGCCTTTGCTCGACAATACAACCATTTCGCTCATGCGTACCTTGCAGTGGGATGAAAATGTATTGCTAGCCAATGAAAATGAAGAAGGCAAACTGATCACCGAAATGCAGCGTGATGCAGGACAGCAAATTATCCGCCGCGTGAATGCGGCAGCAAAGAAAATGCCTGCAATGAGTAAAGCAGCCTCAAGCCCTGCCGCAACGTCGAGCCAATAAATGCGCACTGACGAGCTCGCTGCCGCAGTCAAGCGCAAGCTAGCGCCGCTGTATACGATACATGGCGATGAAAGTCTGCTTTGCCTCGAAGCAGTACAGACATTGCGCGATGCCGCTCGCCAGCATGGCTACTCCGAGCGCGAAGTATTAACAGTAGAAAATGCTGCTCATTTCCAATGGGGGCAACTGAACGCAGGGCAATCACTATCGCTGTTTGCAGAACTGCGCATACTCGAATTACGCATCCCCAATGGCAAACCGGGCATTGAAGGGGGTAAAGCGCTGGAAGCCTTTGCACTCAATCTACCTAGCGACACACTCTCGATTATTACGCTACCTAAGCTGGATAAAACGGCACTCAATAGCAAGTGGATGTCGGCACTGAGCAAAGCGGGTGAGGTCATCGAAGCCAAGCAAATTGATCGGCAAGCCCTCCCTCAGTGGATTACCGCCCGTTTGGCAACGCAACAACAAAGCCTCAGCCCTGATGCGATGGAATGGCTGGTTGATCGGGTGGAAGGCAATTTACTGGCCGCTTTACAAGAAATTCAAAAATTAGCCCTACTGCATCCTGCGGGCCAACTGAGTTTGAACGACCTCGAAGCCGCCGTAGCCAATGTGGCGCGTTATGATGTATTTCAGCTGGGAGAGGCGGTTCTGGTTGGCAATGCCGAGCGCTTAATCCATATGCTAGACGGACTCAAAGCCGAAGGTGAATCTGCGGTACTCGTACTTTGGGCACTGACCGAAGAAACACGCACTTTATTTCGCTACGCCCAAGGCCGCGCCCGTAAGATCCCTAGTGCGCAATTAATTAAAGAATTACGCCTGTGGGGCAATAAGCAACGGCTGATTGAGCCTGCAGTCGAGCGTATCAATCGGCGCATTCTGACGCAAGCACTCCAAAAAGCGGCACAGATCGATGGCCTGATTAAAGGTATTGGCACTGGCGATGTGTGGCACGAACTGACTGCCATGGCCGTGTCACTGAGCCAAACCCCACCTACAACTCCAAAATAAAAGTGGCTATGAAAGAACAAATCCTCGTCAATATCACTCCGCAAGAAACGCGTGTCGCCACCATTAACGAGGGAGTCGTTCATGACATACACATCGAACGCAGTGCGCATCGTGGCCTAGTTGGCAATATTTATCTGGGCATGGTCAAGCGCGTACTGCCCGGCATGCAATCGGCTTTTATCGAAATCGGTCTTGAACGTGCAGCCTTTTTGCATATCGCCGATGTCATCGAACAACGGCAAAATCCAACCGAAGTGCAGCGCATCGAGCGCTTACTGCACGAAGGCCAAGCCGTCATGGTGCAAGTCATCAAAGACCCCATTGGCACTAAAGGTGCAAGGCTTTCCACGCAAATCAGCATCGCCGGCCGCTTTTTGGTATTTTTGCCGCAAGACAAACACATTGGTATTTCGCAACGCATTGGTGACGACAGCGAGCGCGACCGCCTGCGCCAACGGATGGAAGCCCTGCTCCCTGAAACTCACCTCGGCTATATCGTACGCACCAGCGCCGATCATGCCTCGGATGAAGAGCTACTTGCCGATATTGAATATCTGAGTCTCATCTGGGCCGACATCAAAAAAAGTTCAATCACTCTGCCGGCAAAATCACTA
>CAUPHX010000095.1:0-9611 GCA_963511125.1 uncultured Deefgea sp.
ATTGTTGGGCAAACCGAGCGCGTTAAAACGCCTGAAGCTTGCGCTGACTGAGATCAGTAAATCGTTGATCAATTTTAATCCCAAAGCGAGTAAAGAACGCACCAAACACCCAAAACCTCACGATTACATTGCTTACAAAGTAACGGTCTGATGGCTTAAGTTGATAGGATTGGGGGTTACCTCTGATTATTCATTGTTCCGCCGCATAAAAATGCGGTCATTTCCGATGCGGGTGACACACCACGCGATCAACATATTCAAATGATCGCAGCGCATGGACGGATTGTCTGGCAGAGAGCGGTGGGATCGTGGGATGCTTGCGATGTAAGTTTATGTATTAAATATTTTCAGAACGAAAAAAAACGCGCAAGTGCTTGCGCGTTTTTTGCCGCGACAACTGTACGCTGTCATCTCATGGTAAGAAACGATTGCCGGATAGGAATGATTTTTTGAATCCTCTCACGCGACTTGCTGCGTTTCTTTGGATCTATTGTTTGGTGATCGACGCAGTGGTTCGGGGGCTTACTGTGGAACGGCATCGCTGCGTACCAGCTCGAGCTGTGCCTGTTTCACGCGGCTATCAGCTTGAACTTTTTCCAGCAATTGCAGCAGTTCAGTGCCTTGGGCCGCTTGCAGCAGGAAAATATCATCAGTACGGAATTTAAATTTCAATCCATACGCCGATGCTAAGGCATGCACTTGGGACGGATCGCTCAGCTTGACCAGCAGGCCGCCATTGACGACGGCTGGCTGCAAATCCTGCTCGGATTGAATCTGGTCGCCGATTTGCAATGTTGGCAGGCTGAGCGAGCGTGCCATACGGGCAGATACTTTGTCGCTCGATTGCTTGTAAAAAGTCTGACCATTCACTTCCAGCGCTGCGCCATTCACTGGTTTTTCCAGAGAAAAATCGGCGGCAGCCCAGCTTGCTCCGCTGATGAGGGCCAGTAAGGCCAAGGAAATACGTTTCATAATGAATATTCCAAATAGTAACGACTGATTAATGTCCAAAGAAGCGGATAGACCATGACTTCAGCAAGCCATCAACTGCGTTATTGGCCTGATTGGTAATGCCTTCGTAGTTTTCGCTAGGTACACGCAGAATGTACGGGGCATTGTCGCCATTAGTGTCGATGATACGCAGAGTCCATTCACCACGCGCCTGTTCACCATAGAAGTGATTCGACAGCAGGCGTTGTTCGCTAAAGCCTTTTTTCTCCAGAATCAGGCCGGTTCGTGGCGTCAGGATGACGCTGCGGGTGCCTGACGGTGATATCAGTTCTACAGCCAGATCTTTAACGCGGGTGTGATCAACGTTCAGTTGAACCTGAACACCTTCCACCGTCAGAGCATCATTCTGCACAAAGCGGCTTTCAACACCAGCCAGCGTCGCATCCGGAATTACGGCATTAGCTTCGACTTTTTTCCATTCGCTGATTTTGAGTGCCGGCAGCGGGCTATTGTATTGCAAAGCAGCTTCAACAGCACGGTCGATATCGATCAGACCAAAACCGTACCAGTTATGGAAGGGCAGACCGGCCGCATTGGTTTGCCAGCCTGGCAATGCCGCATAAGTTTGAGCCACGCCATCGCGACCTTTGAAAGTTAGGTTGACGCCGGGCTGATTGGCATCTACTTTGCGTGCGGTGTTAATCATGATATGACGAACATCGCGCCAGTTCAGTGCCGGATTGGCCGAGGCAATCACAGCCAGCGAGCCGGAAGTCGAAGGCGCAGCCGACGATGTACCGTTCATCACCGAGTTGTAGTTGCATTCCGGATCGGTAGCGTTGCCGCCATGCAGCGGGGTTTTGGTATTGCCGATGACGTTATAGCCCATGTTGCAACCGGGTAAGTCGGTCGTCACCATGGCCGGAGAATCCGTACCGAATTCACCACCTGGTGCCGTAACCAGTACGCTAGCGCCAACGGTCGAGTAGGAAGAACGCACACCATTGGCATTCAACGCAGATACCACGATATTCCAGAAGTTGGTGTTATCTGGGTGTAAACCAGCATCCTGCATCGGCAGACCTTCATTGGCATTCGGGTGCAGAATGCGGGCTTTATAGCCACCAGTCAGGGAGGTGCGAACTTCTTTATAATCATTGCCTGCTGACTTGACAAAGAAAGCACCGCGACCCCAGTGACTGTAGCGGGTTACTTCCTCGTAAGCTTTTTCAAATTTTTCTTGTTTCAGATCACGCGACAGATCGGTGCTGCGCGAAAACATCGAAGGAGCGCCGTAGCTCTGATTGAAAATACGGGCATCGGTATGCGCAACCAGTGGTGGATCGTTCGGCAATTTTCCGTGGGCATACATCCACGAATCCAGTGATTGCTCCAGCAGCCAGTTATAGCCTTTCAGACCCGCTCGCGGCGCAATGCCACGTCCGCCAATGCCGTTAAAGCCAACCGCTGCGGCAATTCCGGCCACCGAAGTGCCGTGCGCATCATCGACGCCATCTGGGCCGGTCGGCGTCGGATCGTTGCTGCCGGTCAAGAAGTTTTTTGAACCCGGTTTGATATTGCCAGCCAGATCAGGGTGGTGAATCGCCAGACCATCGTCGATCACGGCAATGGTAACTCCCGTGCCATAAATGCCGCGTTGTGCGGTAAAGTCCAGATTAAGGTCTACACTTGGTAGGCCGCCAGACAGTGAAAACGCATTTTGTCCGGTGTTTTGCAAATACCATTGCTGCCCTACCAGCGGATCACCCGGGAGCAGTGGGTAATATATATCTTGCACTGCAGTGGCGCTGTGCGCATTCATGGCAAGGACGGAGAGGGCAAGTCCAAGGGTGCTTACCAGGGGTTTTTGCTTCATGAGCCTAATATTTCCCAACAGAAAAGGCGTACTGATCCACAACAATCGGTTGCAGCTAAGTAATCCCATAATTAAAAGAGGCAGAGCAGCGGCTGTTTGTTAGTAGCAGCTCGCTATAGCCTAACCCTAGGGAACAACCTTGGGAAATATGCGAGTTTAAATATTTCATAAAAATGTAATATATAAGCATACTCTTGTTTTTTAAATTACACCTAAGCCAATGATTTAAAATTGGAAAATAGATTTTTTCTCACATGGAAAATGTGTTTTTTTGCAACAGTTTAGATAGTACCCGGACGAAACTACTATTTCACTTCAAATGCAAGGCATTGTGGTACATATCAACGTTTGAATTTGATATGTTTTAAACAGACTCAAGCTGCTTTTCCAGCAGAACCATGAACATTGGCTCATTTCTCTTTAAACTTCATGGATTTGAAATCCGATGCGCAGCGTAATTGCCCCTCAAATGAGGTTTGGTTCTTCCGATATCACTAGTATCGAATTCACCCCCAAACACGTGGTGACATTACACAATTGTTACGCTGCTTACAGTTCATTTTTGGGCTCCTCAAAAACCTCATTCTTCAATAGCTCACCCTTTAAAAATCAATAAGTTAAAACGCAAGGATCATAGAGTTCGGCTGAAAGCGTCAACTCGGCCCCAGGCAGATACAAGGCAAATGCCAGTACGTTAACCTTGTGCGTTGAGCCAATCTGGCGGCCTGGCAAGCACAACGCTGAGCCATCTGCCGCGACCAAGCCTAGCCCCTGCCTGCGCGGCAAAACATCTTGGACTTGTTGGAAGCCACGAAGTCTATCCAGCGATTTTGGCTTCAATCAATGTGGCGTTTTTATCGTATTCGCTATCGGGAAATAGATTGGTCGCCATAAGGTAATGCAGTCGAGAACAATGACTTCATCCGCAAAACCATGTGCAGCTTGCTCACCTTCGTAGCAGCCCTTCTCACACCTCGCAAAAATATTTTAAGTGATATTACTCATCCCCCAGCCCGATACCACTCAGCGCATTAGACTATGCTAATATGCCGCAGTCATTCACAATGTGACACTTGCTAGACCATCAGCAAACAATACGCAACAAACTATTCACATTATTTTTGAACTTTTTTTCGCAACCTCAAACTAACCCTACTAAAAAAAGGGTTAATTAATATGTCATAAAACTCACGCTTACAGGGAACAGCTCAGGCAGCTCGGGCGCGGTTTTTTTTACATTCAGTAGGAATTTATGATGCAGTCTAAAATTATTTACAGTTTGGTTTCAGGGCTATTTGCCAGTGGTGTTGCACATGCAGCCGACGTGACGTGCAGCCCCGCTTGGAACAAAAGCCAAGCATACGAAAAAGGCCAAAGCACAAGTTTCGATGGCAAAAACTTCGATGCCAAATGGTGGACACAGAATGAATCGCCAGCTAGCACCTCGGCTTGGAGTCCATGGCAAGAAGCAGGCGCATGCGGCGTAGCGGTGACCGCGAAACCAAGCGTTACGCCGATCGTACCACCAAGCGGAACACCAACGCCGCTCATCACCGCCCAGCCGAGCGCCGCACCGACACTACCCGCGGCGACGATTTGCAATCCCGCATGGAACAAAACAGCGACCTACACCACTGGCAAAACGGTAACGCATCAAGGCCGCAACTATCAAGCCAAATGGTGGAATCAAGGCGCAGAACCTTCAAGCAGCAAGCTGGATGGCGAATGGAAAGACCTCGGCGCTTGCGCAGCAAAGCCTAGCGCAACACCGACCACTCGCCCAACTGCGAAACCCACAGCAGTAACGACGCCACGGCCAAGCGCAACAGCAACGGCACGACCAACGACTGCGCCCACTGCTATCGCTACACCACGCCCAACGGCTGCGCCAACTGCTATCGCTACACCACGCCCAACGGCTGCGCCAACTGCCATCGTGACAGCACGCCCGACCGTTTTGCCGACCAAAGCACCGACCGCAACGCCAGCGCCGACAACCGGTGAATTAACGCTGCAAAGCGCGCTCAATACCGAAGCACGCTTGACCGACAATGCCTTTTTCCGCACGGTAAAAGCGTCGATCCGCACTTTGCCGAACGCGCGAGTCGATGCGATCAGCCCAGGCAATCCAAACAATCCTAAAAATGTGAAACGCGTTGAAGCAATACTTGGTGCCGAGCAATGGGAATATCTATTCCCACGCCGCGACCCAAGCTACAGCTACACGCGCTTCTTGCAAGCGGTGGCTAAATTCCCTGCCGTGTGTGATGACTATCTTGATGGCCGCAACGCCGACCAGATTTGCCGCACCACGCTCGCTACGATGTTTGCGCATTTCGCGCAAGAAACTGGCGACCATAACCGCAGCGACTCGGTACCGGAATGGCGTCAGGGCTTGAAATATCTACGCGAAATGGGTCATTCTGAGGCCAGCAGTAGCTACAACGGCGAATGTTCTGACCCGACCTTTAACCAAATCTGGACGTGCGGCAAGAACGCCAACGGCAGCTTTAAAGGTTATTTCGGTCGTGGCGCTAAGCAATTGTCGTACAACTACAATTACGGCCCATTCTCGCAAGTGATGTTCGACGGTGACCAGCATGTCTTGCTGCAAAAGCCTGAACTGGTGGCTGATACTTGGTTGAATTTGGCTTCGGCGACGTTCTTCTTTGTGTTCCCGCAACCGCCGAAAGCGTCGATGCTGCACGTGATTGACGGCACTTGGGTACCAAATGCATCCGATAAGAGCAAAGGTTTGGGTAATGACTTTGCCACAACGATTCAAATTATTACTGCTGAATGCGGCTCGGGCGTAAAAGCTGCGGCGCAAAACCGTATTAATTATTACAAAGAATTTGGTGCCGCACTGGGTGTGGCAGTCGATCCTGCGAAAGAAGCCAAAGCATGCAGCACGATGCAACGTTACGATGGCAGCAGCTCTGCCGCTTACAATATCTATTGGGAAATGGATTGGAGTGGCAAACAAGAGTGCAAACTGGTTGGCTATCAAACGCCATACAGCGCGCTGATTGACGGCAATTACGTGAAATGCGTTGAGAAAAACTTCAACGTCAAACTCGCAGGCCCAGGCGTTAAACCAACTCCGCTGCCAACGCCGCAACCTACTGCAGTTGTCACTCCAGTGGCTACAGCAAAGCCAGTGGTAACGCCAACGGCCGTGGTGACTACACCACCAGTGGTTAAGCCAAGCACTGCACCAACGGTAACGCCGGTGGTGACGATCGCGCCAGTGCTTACGCCGACACCGATCGTAACGGCGGTGCCAAGCATCACGCCAACACCAGTGACGCTACCAACGCCAGCCGTGACGCCAGCACCAAGCGGCAACATGCAAGTTGGTTCTTACTTTGCACAATGGGGCATTTATGGCCGCAACTATCAAGTGAGCGACATCGCCAGCAGCGGCGCGGCCAAACACTTAACGTTCATTAACTACGCTTTTGGTAATCTCTACCAAAAAAATGGTGGCTATGAATGCGGCATTATCAACAAGCTTGAACCGGGCGCGACCGATCCAAACGCACCCGATGCAGGTACCGGCGGCGACGCTTGGGCCGACTACGCCAAAGGCTTTGCTGGCGACACGTGGGGCTGGCCAAAATGGGACGATCCGCGCACTGGCAAAGCAGGCCCGCTCAAAGGTAACTTCAACCAGTTGAAGAAACTCAAAGCGCAATATCCAGACCTGAAAGTGTTTATTTCATTGGGTGGCTGGACTTGGTCGAAATGGTTCTCGAACGCCGCTTCAACCGACGCGCTGCGCAAGCAATTGGTGAAAAGCTGCATCGACGTTTACATCCGTGGCAACGTGCCATTTGATCCAAGCGCCAACGCTGGTGGTAAAGGCGTCGCGGAAGGCGTGTTTGACGGTATCGACATCGACTGGGAATTCCCAGGTGTAATCGGCCAACCGTACAACACCGTGTCGCCGAACGATAAGCAAAACTTCACATTGCTGCTGGCAGAATTCCGCAAGCAACTCGATGCGATTGGCGTTGAAAAGAAAAAACGCTACCCGCTCACCGTGGCGATTGGCGTTGGTAAAGATAAGATTGATGAAACAGAACCCGCTGAATACGCACAGTATTTGGATTGGATCAATCTGATGACGTACGACTTCAACGGCGCATGGGCAGCACAAGGCCCGACTGACTTCCAGTCGCATTTGTACGCCGACCCAGCTAGCCCGCAATACCTTGATCCGAAAACAGGCAAGCGCAGCTTGGTGTCGTATTACAACGTGGATGATGCAGTCAGCCGCATGTTAGCGGAAGGCGTTCCAGCGAAAAAACTGGTGCTCGGTGTACCGTTCTACGGGCGTGGTTGGCAAGGCGTTGACAACAAAAACAACGGCCTGTACCAAAAAGCCACTGGCGGCGCGAAAGGCACGTACGAAGCGGGTGTAGAAGACTACAAAGTCCTCAAAAACGCACCGGGCCAAGTATTTGTTCACCCAGTCACTAAGCAATCGTGGAAATTCGACGGCAACACGTTCTGGTCGTACGACACGCCTGCCGTGATTCAAACCAAGGTCGAATACGTGAAACAAAAAGGCCTCGGCGGCGCATTTAGCTGGTCGCTCGACGGCGATAGCAAAGACGCTGAATTGACCAAAGTCTTGGGCAATGTAGCAAAATAATTGCGAATTGATTCGCAAAAAACAAAATACCCGCTTGAAAAAGCGGGTATTTTTTTGAGCCAAGGAATGAACGCTACGGGGAAGTCGGATGAGGCGTAAGCATTATCCGACTTGAACTACTGCAAAATCAATCCATGCATCAGGTATTTACCCACAAGCCTTATACATTAATGGCTATGAAAATATACCCAAACAAACACGTCGCTTAACGTCGACGGCTCATCCGGCCTACTTCACCTTCATCGCCTGCCCCACCACCATCAGCACCACTTCATCGGCTTGACCGGCAACGTGTTGCATAAAGCTGCCGTGTAAATCGACAAAATGCCGCCCCATTTGTGTTTCGGCGTGTAGGCTCCAGCCGATTTCATTGCCAACGGCGATGACCGTTTGCGGCGTGGCGGCGAGACTGGATTGCGAAGTGGACGCAACAAAGTCTGCCCAACGCGCTTTCGCCTCAATCAGCGTCGCCGTTTTATCGTACTCGCAATCGGTAAATAAATTGGTCAGCCACAGCGTAATGCAGTCGAGCACGATTACGTCACCCGCAAAACCATGCGCAGCCAGATCGGTTTCTTGCTCTAAATTCACCCAGCGCGAATCGCGCTGCGCTTGATGCGTAGCGATACGCTCGGCAAAATCATCATCCCACACCCGCGACGTTGCCAAATACGCAGGGCGATCCGACAGCGCCAAAGCGCGTTGTTCAGCGTAGCGGCTTTTACCGCTTTTTTGTGCGCCAGTCACTAAGATGAGTTTCATAGATACCTACCCACTGTGTTTACTTGTAGGCATTTTTAAACCATGCTCAGCGTAATATACCCCAAGCAAGATCAGTGCAGCCCCCGCTGCGCCAACGGCAGTAATTCGCTCGCCCAAAATGGCGACCGCCGTGAGCATCGTAATCAGCGGAATCAAATAGATGTAATTGCTGGCTTTCACTGCACCAATAATGCCAAGCGCTTTATTCCACGCGACAAAGCATACTGCCGATGCAACAACACCCAAGAACAGCATATTGCCGCCTTGTAGCGGATCGAGCCACAACGCAAAATCGACGCGATAATTCATCCACCACGCCGCTGGCAGTAGCGTGACAATGCCGTAAAAGAAGACTTGCCGCGTTAAATATAAATAGCCATAACGCTGTCCAGCCCGCTTGAGTAACAAGCAATACACCGCCCACGCGGCGCCCGCCGACAGAGCCAAAATATCACCGAGCGGGTTGAGCTTTAAAATCACGCTGCCGTTAAACATCACCAAAGCCACGCCCAATAAGGCAACGAGCGAACCCACAATCAAACGTGGGCTGAGTTTTTCATCGTGCGTGGTGAAATGCGCGAAAAATGCCGTGAGTAATGGAGCGGACGAAACCAATAAACCCACGCTCGATGCTTGTGTGTATTGCAACGCAATGTTTTCGGTTAGGAAATACAGCGTGACGCCAAATAAGCCTAAACCGCAAAAGAATAATTCTTCTCGCCATTCCGGTTTTTTGATGACCGGATGCAATAAAAATAAAAGACCGTAGGCCAGAACAAATCGGTCGAGCGCGATTTCGACTGGTGTGCGCCATTGCAGCAGGATTTTGGTTGAGACAAAAGTAATCCCCCACACCACAATACAAAACAGCACCATTAAATGGCCTTTTAATTCCGGCTTCATTGCCACTCCTAATGGTTTGAAATCCACTTCACAAAATACAGAAAATAAGCAGATGCATATTCTCAAGCCGCTCGATTCATAATCGCTACCAGGCAATACCCTGATCAACTAAATTTGCCATAACTGAGAAATTCTGACTTGATACATTCCAAGCTTGAAAAAAACGACCAGGCTGCCATCAAATGATTTTTTCGGTATTCTACTCGGATAATCATTTTTCCCAGCAAGGATTAAATACGATGAGTGCCACGGCATTTTGGACGGAATTCAAACAAGCAGAACCCCATATCGCCACGCTTGATCAGCGCGAAGCGATGGAATTTATTAATGAACTATTGCAGCCCATTTTTCCCGAGCTCTCCGCCGAGATTCAAAACCTCAATGCCGAAAATAATCCCGAAGACGAACAATATGAGCTAATTTTCACTGCGCACGGCGATACCGAATATTTTCAAGCCG
>CAUPHX010000096.1:0-9577 GCA_963511125.1 uncultured Deefgea sp.
CTTTCAAAATCAGTGCCGCTCGCTTCAGCACCCGCTTCGCGCCAAAATTTCAACTTGTATTTGCCAATTTTAATTTCATCACCATCACGCAAAGGATGGCGATGAATTTTTTCACCATTCACCGAAGTACCGTTGGTGCTTTTTTGATCTTCTACAAAATAAATTTGGCCGACTAAGTCAAGCACGGCATGCTCACCCGACACCGCTATATTATCAATTTGAATGTCGTTCGATGCACGCCGCCCTATTGACGTGCGATGCCGAGTCAGCCGAAATTCTTTTACTGGATTACCTTCCAGACTTAAAAATAGTTTTGCCATGGGTTATTGATTCCAAATCTTTAATTACTGGCGCCAAACCAGCCGCCTACTTTTTTCCACAGGCCATCATCAACGGCAAAGTCACGCCGAATCCGCACTAAAACCACCGAGATATTGTCTTTACCACCCATCGCATTCGCTTGCTCGACCAGCGTTTGGGTCGCCAAAGAGAGATTACTGCCCTGCAAGGACAAGATCGCTTCCAGCGCGGCATCGTCCAACATATCGCTTAAACCGTCAGAACAGAACAAATAAATATCATCGGGTTCAACTGCATATTCATGCAACTCAGTTTGCACCATCGATGCAATACCAACCGCACGCGTCACTAAATTTTTATGCGGCGCATAGCGCGCTTCAGCTACCGTTAATAATCCTGCATCAATCTGCTCTTGCAAGAACGAATGATCGCGTGATAACTGAATGAGCTCTTGCTGCCGATACCGATAAGCCCGTGAATCACCAACGTGCGCCACTGCGAGATGATTATCGTAAAACAAAGCACTCACTAAAGTTGTGCCCATCCCAGCGCATTGCGGATGTTGCTCGGCCGTTTGAAAAATCAACGAGTTCGATCTATCCACTGCGATCAGCAGCATTTCATGCGCGACAGGCCACAAACTACCCGCAGTTTTAATGTGCGCGGGCATCGCGGCCAGTTGGGCCCGCATCACTTCAGTCATCACTTGCGTGGCAATACCACTCGCCACCTCGCCTGCATTGTAACCGCCCATGCCGTCGGCAAGTATGACCAAGCCAATATCTGTATCAAAACTGATCGCATCTTCATTATGCTCACGTAGTTTACCTACGTCAGTCAGACCACAAATTTCAAGTGCCGTTGCTAGACTGCGCATCCGCAACTCCTTTTAACGCCACCTCTAATTTTGCCAAGACTTGGGCAAAATGGGCGCCAGTTTGAAAACGTTGGCTTAGATCTTTTTCCATAGCTTTTAATAAAATCTTCACTAAAATAGCTGGCATCTTAGGGGTATATTGCAGGGGATCAGTAGGAGGCTGCTGTGTAATCCGATACATCAACTCTGCCATTGAATTACCAACAAAGGGCAAATTACCCGTTAATAATTGGTACAGCATCACACCCAAGGAAAACAAATCAGACCGGCCATCAATATGCTGACCAGCGAGTTGCTCAGGCGACATAAACGACGGCGTTCCCAGTACCATCCCAGTTTTGGTTTTGCTCGAATCGGTAATTCGAGCGATGCCAAAGTCTGTGACCTTCGCCACACCGAGGGCGCGATCATACATCACATTCGCCGGTTTAATATCCCGATGTACTACCCCTGCCTTGTGCGCATAATCTAAAGCCAAGGCAATTTGCTTGACGAGGGTAATCACTTCGAGCATCGGCATCAAATTCGCTTGGCGAGTATACGGCGTGAGATCTTCGCCTTGCAGAAACTCCATCGCAATATAAGCCAAATCGTGCTCTTCACCCGCATCAAAAATCGTGACGATATTAGGATGATTCAATTTACCGGCCGTTTCCGCCTCGCGGAAAAAGCGTTGCCGCGCTTCTTCTAACAAATCGGCTTCAAACTCTTGCGACAAGGCGAGCGTTTTAATCGCCACTTCACGCCCAATTTTAGGATCTTTACCTAAATACACCACGCCCATAGCGCCTTTGCCCAGCTCTTTTTCGAGTTGATAGCGGCCTAACATTGGCTTTTCAACGTCGCCCCCCGCCAAAATCATCGTGCCACCGGCTGATCCCGCGCCGAGAATGACTGTTTCTGCCATTTGCTGTGCCGTTTTTAATTTTTCTGGCAAATCTCGAAATTTAGCATTGTGCTTAGCCATTAAGCGATACACCGATTCGGCCTTGTTAAATTGTCGTTTGCGCTCAAAATCAAGACCAAGGTTGTACATCACCTCCATCAGGCTGTCATCAAGCGGTACGCGGCGCAATTTATCAAACGCCATATCCAATTGGCCTTGCCCTTGAAAAGCCAAACCCAGCATGCGGTTAGACTCAGCAGACTCATTGGCTGATTGATCGCCCTTCGCTTCAGTCCATAAATGTCGCTTGGTCGTCAACGCCAAATGCCCGAGCAGCAACAAGCTAGCAGGTGCCATCAGCTGCAGCCAAATCATTAAGCTACTCATCAAGAAATAATGCATCGACAGCAAAGTGAGCAAAATAATCGTCGTCGTTACAGCACCGGCCTTAGCGCGTAAACGCGGCAAAATCAGGGCCAAATACAATCCCACGAACACCACCAAACTCAAGGTCATCGCAAAACCCCAACGCATCGGCGTGTAATAGTGCTGTGACAGCATGGCGGATAAATTATTTGCAAAGACTTCAACGGGCGAGTTATTGGCCAGCACAGGTGAAGTCAGCGCAGCGCCGATGCCCGGCGCAGTCGCGCCGATTAAGACAATTTGATCACGATATTTACTTGCCGGAATTTTCCCTGCGGCCACATCGTAAAAAGAATCAATTTGAAACGCAGGTTTGCCATGTTGATTGGCATAAAAATGCGGTAAAAAAGTGCTATCTGACTCAGTGGCAAAGCGCATTGGCCCCATCGATACTGAACGTCCAAAATTAACGCTCACTTGTCGATTCGGGATATTGAGACTCTTGGCCGCAGTCAGACTTAGAAAAGATGGAAAAATCGCATCGTAATAGCGCAGCGCCAGCGGAATACGCCGAACCACCCCATCCGCATCGGGATCCAAATTCAGGGAGGCAACGCCTTTGGCCCGCTCCCCTATTTCTGCCAATGGCAAGACGGGATTGATGACGGATTGCGGCATGCCTAATGTCGCATCACCACTGGCCTCAATTTCTTGGCGGCTTACAAACTCAGGCAGTTCGTGAGTGGCTTCGCCTGCTTGTTCGCCCAATGTAAACATCATCGGTAGCAGTACATTTCCTGCCGCACCAATCTGCTCAGCCAGAAGCCGATCGACATTCAGATTTTGCAGCGCAACTTGGACCTTGTCATTGAGCTGCGCGGGATAGGCTTCAGGATTGGCTGCAATTGCTTGCGCAAGTTGTTCGATAAAATCCAAACCCCGATCACGCTGTGGTTCGGTAAAGAAAATAGTGGGAACGATCAGTTGCGCGCCGCCTTGTCGCAACTGCGTAATCATTTTGGCGTGGATTTCGCGGGACCACGGCCAACGACCTAGGTTATCTAAGCTCTGTTGATCAATCGCAATCACTGAAATTTTTGGCGAAGGGCTGCGCGCAATCTGACTCATCGCGACATCGTAAGCTTGGGATTCCAAGCTACGAATCACGGGCGTTGCCAGCCAGACGATAAAAAATAGACACAAAACCATGGCAGCCACAGCTGCATCGCTTCGCCACCACTTAAAATTCATGCCACCCCCCTTTTTATTACAGATGCTATCAGCAAATGCTCCGCGGGCAAGGATTTAATGTGGCGGGTGTCGTCTATTTATGGAATATCCGCATACGGCATACGTCGCTGGATAATCGCTGCTTTGCGCAGTAAACGTCGATCATTGCGTTTTTTATCAAAATAGCGCGGATTGGTCACCATCGATGCCAACTTGGCTGATTGCGATGGACTGAGTTTACGCGCGCTGATTTTATAATAGTGCTGAGCCGCCGCTTGCACCCCAAACACGCCGTCGCCCCACTCGATGACATTCAGATAAATCTCAAAAATACGTTGTTTATCTAAAATTAGCTCAATCATCACAGTGAGAAATGCCTCTTCCACTTTGCGGAGCGGATTGCGGCTACCGGATAAAAATAGATTTTTGGCCAGTTGCTGTGTAATGGTCGAGCCACCCGCGACAATTCGGCCTTTTTTGATGTTTTTTTCCCAAGCGGTTTGCAAGCCTTCCCAATCAAAACCTTCGTGATCGAGAAATTTGGCATCCTCAGAGGCAAGCAAAGCACGCTTTATATTTGGGGAAATGTGCTCGTAATCCACCCATTCCTGCTTTAATTCAGCAGCCGGATTACTCGCCTGTAAACGCTCTAATTGAACCGACATAAACGCCGTGTTGCTTGGATTGACCCAGCGCCAAGCGACGATGTGCAACACCATCCAGATATTCCACAACAAAATCAATGCCAGTAGGGCCAGCAATCCACGCCCTAGCCAGCCTAAAACGCCAGTCTTTTTCATTACATACCCATGGGTATGTCAATATAGGCCCTATTAAAATTAGCCTACATTAATATACATACAATTATTTTAAAGCTGCTCACGCATCCATGCTAATACTGGCGCGACATCCGGACGCAAACCCGTCCATAATTCAAACGCCTCCGCCGCCTGCCCCACCAGCATACCCAAACCATCAACGCGCAATTGAACACCTGCTTCACGTGCTTGCGCCAAAAATGGCGTTTCAGCTTTGCCATACATCATGTCGTAAGCGAGTGCATTGGGCGCAAAGACTGCGTTTGAAATTGGCAAACGCTCGCCACTTAAACTGGCCGAAGTCGCATTGATAATCAAATCAAAATCGCCCTCAAGCGCAGCATACTCACAAGCAAGAAGTGGAATTGACGTATTCACTTGAAAGTGAGCAATTAATTGTTCGGCCTTAGCGAGAGTTCGGTTTGCTAAAGTCAAACTTGTAGGTTGCCGCTCCAATAATGGCAGTATTACGCCACGTGCAGCGCCGCCCGAGCCTAGCAGCAATATACGTCGATCTTTAATTTGCCCTTGTCGCAAAACATCCGCGACCAGACCGGCACCATCTGTGTTGTCGCCCAACCAAGCACCACTGGGTAAGCGCTGCAAAGTATTCACCGCACCCGCAGCTTGGGCCCGAGCGCTTAGCTCCGCTGCAAAACGATAAGCATCTTCTTTAAATGGCACCGTCACATTCGCGCCGCGCCCACCCGCTGCCGCAAACGCCTGCACTGCCGCAGCAAAGCCCTCTAAGGGCGCAAGCAAGCGATCATAAAAAAAGCCTGCCACCGCAGGATGATGAGGAAATTGTGCCGCGAACAAAGCATGAATTTGCGGTGATTTGGAGTGGGCAATCGGATTGCCAATGACAACATAGGTGGCTTGGTTCATTTAGGGATCGCGCGCAAATAAAAAGTGAGGCGTAGTTTACACCTCACGCCTCACTCATCGCACCTCACCACCACAAATTAACCTTGCGTCCAAGGTAAACCCGCCGCCTGCCAACCGTTTTTACTCCCGCGATGACCGGCCGAATCTTTATCGCCCTCAAAACCTTCCAAAATATTCATCGCTGCGGTGTAACCATGCTGAGCGGCCAGAGCCGCCGCATTGTGCGAGCGTGCACCAGAACGGCACAAACACAGCACCACCGATTCAGGATCAACCGTCGCATTCAGCTGCGCCATAAAATTCGGATTACTCGCCATTCCCGGGTAGCTTTTCCACTCAATCAGTTCCGCATTCGGCACCGCACCCACCCATTGCCATTCGGCCTGGGTACGAACATCAACCAACTTGGCGCTCGGCACGGCTTGCAATAATGCCCACGCTTCTGCCGGTGTCACTTCACCCGCATAAGGCAGTGCCTTGCTGACCGCTCTTGAGCGAGCATTTTCTAAAATTTCATTAACCTGGCTCATACAATTGACTCGTTTTTTTGAAGTTAAATAGATTGCACTATTTTAGCCGCAGACACCGTAGTAGACACGACAATTAAGCGCACCAATTAGGTGCAAAAGTCACACTGGCGCACCAAAAAATACCGACAAAAGTAGGCTACGCGGCGGCAATAAGATGTGGCACAATACCCTGCAAGCCGTAATTGCATTGGCACAGTTCGTGCTTTAGTTGATGCAGCAATAATTTACTTCTATTTTTTTTGTTTTAATTCGTCCCTCAGGAGCGACAACATGGCGCTAGCTAAAACAGCAGCAGACGTTCTCAAGCTTATTAAAGAAAACGACATTCGTTTCGTTGACTTGCGTTTCACCGACACCATCGGTAAAGAGCATCACGTATCTATTCCTTCTCATGTCGTTGACGAAGACTGGTTTGACGCGGGTCACGCGTTTGATGGTTCTTCAATTGCTGGCTGGAAAGGCATTCAAGCCTCTGACATGTTGTTGATGGTCGATCCTGCAACGGCTAATATTGATCCATTCTTTGATGAGCCAACGCTCATCATGACATGTGATGTCATCGAGCCAGCAACGGGTAAAGGCTACGATCGTGATCCACGTTCATTAGCACGCCGCGCTGAAGCCTACTTGAAAACCACCGGTATCGGTGACACGGCTTACTTCGGTCCAGAACCAGAATTTTTCATCTTTGACAGCATCCGTTGGAACACGGACATGTCAGGTTCATTTGTTAAAATCGGTTCAGACGAAGGCGCTTGGGCGACTTCGGATGAAGTACAAGGCGGTAACCTCGGTCACCGTCCACGCGTTAAAGGCGGCTACTTCCCAGTGCCTCCAGTTGACAGCCATCAAGACATCCGTGCTTCAATGGTATTGATCCTTGAAGAAATGGGCGTGCCAGTTGAAGTGTTCCACCACGAAGTGTCAAATGCAGGCCAAAACGAGATCGGTACTAAATTCTCGACTTTGACACAACGCGCTGACTGGACTCAAATCCTGAAATACGTTGTTCACAACGTAGCGAACCAATACGGCAAAACTGCAACTTTCATGCCAAAACCAATCGTTGGTGACAACGGTTCAGGTATGCACGTTCACCAATCAATTTGGAAAGACGGCAAAAACTTGTTTGCGGGTAATGAATATGCAGGTTTGTCTGAAACTGCTTTGTTCTACATCGGCGGTATCATCAAGCACGCGAAAGCATTGAATGCGATCACCAACCCAGGTACAAACTCGTACAAACGTTTGGTGCCACATTACGAAGCACCGGTTAAATTGGCTTACTCAGCGAAAAACCGTTCTGCCTCGATCCGTATTCCGCACGTTGCCAATGAAAAAGGCCGTCGTATCGAAGCGCGTTTCCCAGATCCATTGGCAAATCCATACCTCTGCTTCGCCGCATTGATGATGGCAGGCTTGGATGGTATCCAAAACAAGATTCACCCAGGCGATCCAGCTGACAAAAACTTGTACGACTTGCCACCAGAAGAAGACAAATTGATTCCTACAGTTTGCTCATCTTTGGATCAAGCGTTGGAAGCACTCGATGCAGACCGCGAATTCTTGACTCGTGGCGGCGTATTCACCAATGAGTGGATTGATTCGTACATCGAACTCAAAATGAACGACGTAAATCGTTCACGCATGAACGTGCATCCAGTTGAATTTGATATGTACTATTCGCTATAATTCTTAAGCCTGTTACCAACAGGCGCTAGAAAGCAACAACCCGTATCAGCTTTGCTGCTACGGGTTTTTTATTGCCCACAAACTAGGAAAAACCTAACATAACATTTAATTCAAGCACTTAACATTAAATATTCGCGCATCATGTTTCATTTTTAGCCTAAAAAAGCTACACTAAACTAATACTTATTTCTGAAGTAAGCTTAATGACACAAGAAAATATTTCACTCTATTGCCAAGCGGGCATTTTTTTATTGCTCTACGTGCTTGCGGGTGAATTATCTATTCAACTGGGCACCATCAATCCTGGCAATATGGCCATTGTTTGGCTGGCAGCTGGAATTGGCCTATTTACCGTTTTGCAATTAAAAAAACTCGGGATAGCCGTCGTTTTTGTCGGCAGCCTCATCGTCAATACACCCCATCTATTCCACGGCGATTGGCATACTCAAGTCAGCCAAGTTCTACTGACAGGGATCATTTTTGCTTGTATTGATACATTACAATCAACGCTGGCGGCAAAAGCTTATCTTTATCTAGAGAACACTCACCAGAAAAATCTGTGGACTCAACCGAATCTACTCCCCAGAGTCTGGCTTAACGTCTGCTTTATCCCTTCCTTAATTTGCATGCCCTTGTTCATTATTTTAATGATCAGTAGCAGTCTCATCCCGAGTGATCTTTTTTCCATTTTTTTACGTGGAACGATATTACTATTGGCAGAGACATTAGGTTTATTAATGCTCGCCCCACTTTACCCCTATCTTCGAGCGGGCACTTTATTCAAAGAATTTCGCCGCGCCTTTTGGTATTTAGGCGCAATCATTCCGCCGGTACTGATCAATTTTTTTATTATTGATCGCGTACTGGCTTTAATACTGCCAATTATGATTATCATCGCGGTAACCTTTCGCATGGCAGCAACCAATTTTGGCCTGCTCATCATTACCCAACTTTGTATCGCATTAACGGTAAAAGGCTATGGTGACTGGGCAGGTCAAACTTTAGTCATCTCATTATTTCAAATTCAAATTTTTGTTTTTTCAATTACGCTGGCATTGCAATATCTAGCGCAAGCACAAACGCATATTTACCAGCACCGCGAACAGCTAGAAATCGAAGTGCAGGCCCGAACCGAATCGCTGGCCGCGCTCAATGCAGAGTTAACCACACTAGCAACGACCGATGAACTCACTCGGCTACCCAATCGCCGCGAATGGCAAATCAAGGCCAGCCAAGCCATATTACAAGCACGGCGCTATCAGCAATCATTGAGTATCATGATGATTGATATTGATTTTTTCAAACAGGTTAATGATCACTACGGGCACCTCAGGGGCGATTTGGTGCTTAAAACCATCGCGACAGTTTGCCAGCAAAACATTCGTGGACCCGACAGTATCGCGCGCTGGGGTGGTGAGGAATTTGTGATTTTACTACCAGAAACGGATCAATCCCAAGCCTTCATTGTTGCAGAAAAAATCCGAAAGGCCGTTGCGCTAACTGGCCATAACAGCCTAGATCAGCAGCCATTTAATGTGACGGTGAGCATAGGAATTGCCTCGCTAGTACCCAGTGATAGTTCTTTGGATGAGATATTGAGTCGAGCCGATCAGGCAATGTATAGCGCCAAAGCGGCAGGGAGAAATTGCGTTCAAAGTTCGCAAGCACTCAGCAGCAACTACCTTAAGCAAAACGCCTGAGCCACCATTAAACTCGGCGCCGCTCGATCAAAGCTTGCGCCAGCGTACCTGAATCAACGTGCTCAAGTTCACCACCGACCGGCAAGCCACGCGCAATACGGCTCACTTGCAAGCCCCTAGCACGCAACATTTCAGCGAGATAATGCGCAGTCGCTTCACCCTCGGTCGTGAAATTAGTCGCAATGACCACTTCTTCCACCGTACCATTACTCGCCCGCTCTAAAAGCTGTTTGAGGGCGATATCATTCGGGCCTATGCCATCCAAAGGACTCAAGCGCCCCATCAGCACA
>CAUPHX010000097.1:0-9568 GCA_963511125.1 uncultured Deefgea sp.
AAGCCATTCTCACCAATGATGTCTTCTGGCTTTTGGTAATTGGACAGTAAGCTATCAATTAAGTCGTTAGGTATCGGTTTTAGTGCGGTCATCATCATTCCTTGTATGCCAGTAGTTTCCAGCATGGTGACCGTTTACACAAAATATCCTACACCCTCTAGCGGCTCGCAAGAGTCGCTATTTTTGTATTAAATAAAAACAAGACGTGAAGCTACCAGCGATAAGCAGCATTCACACGCACTGTTCTTTCTGGATTCCAGTAAAACGCACCGTATTCGTTCACCGCTTGTCTTTCATCAGTGACGTTATCAATATTCAAAGCCAAACGCCAATTGCTCATTTCGTAGCGAACGGCTAGATCGAACACCGTGAGGGCTTTATTTCTAATGGTGTTCTCTGCGTCACCCCAAGTAGCACCCTTGTAACGCACACCTCCGGCGAGGCCCAACCCATTTAAAGCACCACCAATCAGGGTGTAATCAGCCCATAGCGACGCGACATGATTCGGCGTCAAGCTTGGCATTTTGCCAACGGTGCCCTCATTACTGCTCAGGACTTCAATATCGGTGTAGGCGTAGCTGGCTGTCAGTCCTAGCGACTGTGTGAGATGCGTTTTCGCTTCCAACTCAAGCCCGCGCGAGCCAACTTCACCTGTTTGCACATAAAGAGAGCTATCAAACGGCGCTGTCGTTTTGACATTTTGCTGGCGAATATCAAATATTGCGGCGGTCAGCAGGGTTTTGCTGGCTTCGGCTTGATATTTCACCCCTAACTCAAATTGCTTACCTTCGGTAGGCACTAAAGCGCCGCCGTTGGCATTGCGGCCTTCGTTGGGTTCAAATGAGGTGGAGTAGTTCGCGTAGGGCGCGATGCCGTTGGCAAACACATAATTGACGCCCACGCGACCACTTAAGGCGGCGTCTTTCGATTCGGTACTTAATGCGGAATCTAAACGATCGGTGGTGGTATTGCGTGCCCAGTCTTGGCGCAAGCCAACCGTGACGACCCATGGCTGCTCAAATCGCATCTGGTCTTGTGCGTAGACGCTGATTTGTTTTTGCTCTTGCAGGGAATCCCAAAATGGGGTGGTCGGTTTTGGAATTGCAATGCCATATTGCGGCAAATAAAAATCTAAACCCAAGCTGCTATCTTGTTGCGCGACGTCATCTGCACGGTGTTGGGCATAATCAACACCCAGTAGTAATTGATGGCGAATATTTGCTGTAGTAAATATCGTTTCTAATTGATTATCAACCGCCAGCGTTGAAGTTTCTGATGTGCTAGAACGAGCCACTCGGCGCATGGTGCGTTGGTCATCTTCATAACCACGGTGATACATCGTTTCATATAAATCAGATCGCTGGGTGTAGCGCAGTTTATGTCGGAATTGGGTAGCCTCATTAAAGGCGTGATTAAATTGGTAGCCCCAATTACTGATCGCATAGCGCGTGCGATTATGATTAGGGTCGGCGACAATAATCGGGCTAGGCTCGCCATCCGGTGTCGGCATGGATGCGTCACGGCCAGCTTGTTGTTTTAAATAATCTGCTTGCAGCGTAAAGTCGGTATCGGCTGATATTTTCCATGTAATCGACGGCGCTAGATATTCCCTATCATTATTAATACATTCGTCGTTGCCATGACCATAGCAAGAGCCGGTATCGCTATCTCGCTTTAAGCCAACAACACGATACAGCACACTACCGTCATCGTTGAGCGCACCGCCGATGTCAAATTGCGTTTGTTTGCGTTGAAACGAACCCGTTTCAAGTACGACTTCATTCAAGTGAACGGCCGACGGTAATTTGCTGACATTGTTGACCACCCCAGCAACACCTGATTGCCCATATAACACAGAGCTCGGTCCTTTTAAAAATTCAACGCGCTCCATGCCGTAGGGCTCAACAAAGCTGTAGTTAAACTGCCTTAAGCCATCAAGGTATTGATGCCAAATCGCAAAACCACGTGCGTTAATCCAATCGGGGCCTCGAAAATCAGAGCCATATTGTTCCGTCACAATGCCCGAGGTATAACGCAGCGCCTCAGTGACATTGCTTGGATTACGCGCAGTCATTTCATCACGCGTCACCACCGAAATCGACTGTGGCGTTTCAATAATCGGCGTATCAGTTTTCGTCGCTGTCGCGCTGCGCTTGGCCACGAAGCCCCTCACAGGGCCGGTTGAGGTTTCTGAGGCAGCCTCAGAGCTGACTTCAACAGGTGCAAGAATAATTTCGTTGGCATAGCTGTACGTACTGAACAGGACGAGGTGGATGGCGAGGGTGAGTGCCTTAGGGCGAGAAAGCATAGGGATACCTAAAATTGAGTTTTAAATGAAGCGTGATTCAGGTTGGCATTCCGCAAGGGGCATAATATCTTCACAAATTCAAAGTCATTCATTTAGGTCGTTATACCGGTAGCATTGCGTACCTAAACGCAAGGCCGGTATTGACGAGTCACGGTAAAACCATCATCGCAGTTGGATTCCGGCTTTGTCTTTAGGTACGCTGAGCGACCGGAATGGCGAGTTGATGACTTTTTTGCAGCTTATTGAATTGTGTAGCCATGGTGCTCGTGCGGAAATATGCGTCTGTACTAGATGAGACGAAATAGGCTGGAAAATGTTTAGCTGCGCCAACTGCTGAAAGTTTTTGTACGCTCGCTTTTACAGGATGTGGCTCGAAATCACTTTCCGACATGACGTAGAAAAAAGATGATCATCCCCGAATGCGTTTATTGGGAATTCAACGCCGCCGCTGGATTTTCGCCTGTTTGGAAACTACCGGATTAGGGATATGGTGATGCGTCGCTGGGTGAATGGAGGTACGGGAGCGCCACGCCACCCTAGTCGGGCGACGTTGCGTTGCTTAATTTACCGCGAGCGCTTGGCTGATTTCTAGGCTGCGGATCGCGGTAATGGAGAGTAGCGTGTCAGATAATCCGTGAGAGGCTTCGCAACTGCCTTGCAAGAAAATTTTCGGCGCAAAATCAGCGCTGCTGATGAGTTGATAATTGCGATCGACTTCGTGCGCACCCAACCAAGGCGCGAGTGGGGCAAGCAATTGTTGGTGCGCTTGTCGGTGGTAGCCGGTGGCCAGCACGACTGCGTCGTAGTGGGCGGCTAACTCGCTGCCGAGATCTAGATCGGTCAGCTGTAATTGAATGCCTTGCGCGGAGGCTTGCGCGGCGCGAATATCGTGGCGACGCAAAAATTGATGGCGTTGATCACCGACGACTTTTTGTTGGTAGAACACGGTATAAATTTGTTCAATTAAGGCGCGGTCGGCGACGGCGTAATTAGTGTTTAAATATTCACCAATTAAGCTCGCTCTATCTTGGGGCGCGTGATTAAAAATGTAATCGGTATAATCGGCATTAAAAATTTCATTAATAAACGGGCTGTCGTCGGCGGGTTTCATCGCTCTGGCGCGTGTAATTAAATCGACTTGGTAGCCTTTGCCGTGCAAATCGACAAAGATTTCCGCCGCGCTTTGGCCTGCACCAATAATGGCAATGCGTTTGGCGTGTTTGACTTTCTCTAAGCTGCTTAAATACGTACTCGAATGAAACACGCGCGCGTCATTTTTAAATTGCGCAAATGCATCTGGAATATTCGGGCTGCCGCCAACACTAACAATGATATTGCGGGCTAGGCGCTGTTGGAGGCCTGCCTCTGAGGTTGAACTAATCCGTAAATGGCTGACTTTATCGTCAAGGATGACGGGTTCAATGGCTGTGACTTCTTCGCCGTAATGGCATTGCCCAGCAAATTGCCGCGCTGCCCACGTTAGATAATTGTTAAATTCGTAGCGGCTGGGGTAGAACGTTTTTAAATTAATAAAGTCTTGTAGCCGTTGTTGCTGGTGTAAATAATTTAAAAATGAATAGCTACTGCCTGGGTTGCGTAGCGTGACCAAATCCTTTAAGAACGAGATTTGCATCTGCGTGCCATCGAGCAGCATATTCGGATGCCAAGCAAATTGGCTTTGTTTCTCCAGATAAATCGCGTCCAGCGGTGAATTTTGTTCAGCGAGCGCGATGGCGAGTGCCAAGTTGGATGGGCCAAAGCCGATGCCGATTAGATCGTGGATATGCATACAATGTCCTTAGAGTGTGGGTAGCCAGAGCTGCTCGGCAAAAAAGCGCTCTCTGAGCAGCGAACCCAAAACGGCGCGTTTATGCGGAAAATCAAATTCTTTAATCAGCGCATAGCCCGAGCGTTGCAGGTTGTGGCGCATTTTTTTGTTATCTGAGCGCGGCTCAATCACCAAGCGCTGCGTGCGGCAATCATCTAGAAATAGATAATGCGAAATCGACGGCAACCAAGCTGAAACAAAATCCTTGCCGCGATACGCCGCTTCGCCAATCAGCACATGCCAGCCGCGATCAAAGTCGGCTACATCGTAAAACGGCGCAAGGCGATCTTCTTTGGCCCAATACACTTCGAAATAGCCAAATGGCAGGTCGTCTAAGCATGCAATGAGCGGCGTGCTATGCGCATCGGCGTGAATTTTATCGAGGTAGCGGCGATGGTCGTCTTCGCTGCCACTTTCTTGCCAAAACTCGGCAACGTGCGGGTCGTTCATCCAGCGATGGAAATGCGGCAAGTCGATGTCAGTGTCAGCAACACGAAAACTTAAAGTTTGCTGTAGCCACGGGATATGGCGCTGATACACGACGCCAGCGCTTTGCGCGCGCCGCAGCGGATGGCGGCGTCCATCGCTAATCTGATAGCGCAGCGGCAAGGGTGGTAAAGCGTGCGGCAGCCAGTTTTCTGGGTGTTGCCAAAATAAATCTGATGGTATCTCTACGTAATTATTATTAATGCTGCTTTGCAGTGCTATACCTGTATTAACAAGCGACTGCATGCAGGGCGCTGGCGCTTGTAATGTCAGCGGGGCGGTCTCGTTTTCAAACGCCATACTGAGCGCATGAATAGCGCTGGCAAGGCTGGGCGAGGTTGCCGCCGGCCATTGCAAATGACGCGCAGTGCAGTGCCATTGCGGCGCGAGTGATACTAAATCAGCGTGCAGTGGGTTGGTGGTCATAGGATCTTCGGTTTTCGTGTTGTTGCTAGCATGACGAGTCAGCGCGTCGAATGTTTAGGCTTGGCTGACGTGTCGCTTATCGTTTGTTGTGCGATTCATCTTAGGCGTTGTTAAGACGCGAGCCTAAAGTGCCAACCCAGCGCGTCTCCTTATGCTGCGCCGAAGCTGAGACGCAATTGCTGCGATAGGTCGTCGCGTAGCGTGTCGGCATCGGCGACAATATTTCCGAGGCGAGCGAAGTCGTGCACCATGCCGTCGTAGATTCTGAGCATGGTGGCGACGCCGGCCACTTGCAGGCGTTCGGCGTAGGCGCGCCCTTCGTCGAGCAAAGGATCGAACTCGGCCAAGACCATATGCGCGGGTGCCAGTTGGCTGAGGTTTTCGCTTAATAGCGGGGCAAAGCGCCAGTCATTGCGCTCGAAATCGTGATTCAGATAATGCGCAAACATCCATTGCAAGGTTTGGCTTTCGAGTAAATAGCCCGTCGCCAAACGCTGATGCGAGGCGCTGTTTTGCACGCTGCTGGTGCAAGGATAAAGCAGCAATTGCAGTACCGGCTGCGGCAAACCCGCGTCCCGCAATGCCATACACAACACCGTCGCCAGCGTGCCGCCGGCGCTATCACCGCCCACGGCTATGCGTGCCGCGTCAATGCCGTAATCGGCAGCGTGTTGCTGGAGCCAATGCCAAGCGTCGTTTGCGTCATGTACCGCCGTTGGGAATTTAAATTCGGGCGCTAATCGGTAATCGACCGCCAACACCTTGCACTCGGCGCGATGCGCCAGATCGCGGCATAGCGCATCGTGTGAATCGAGTCCGCCGATGCAGTAGCCACCGCCATGAAAAAACACCAGCGCTGGCAAGGCGACAGTGGTGTTGCTCGCTGTCGAATACAGTCGCGCCTTCAATTGCACACCATCACGACTATTAAAGCTAATTTCCTGTGTGGAGACGGACTCTTCGCCGGGCGTATCCAGCAAGGGCGTCGCCGCGTCATAGCTGGCGCGCGCTGCGGCTGGCGTTTGTAAATACATGGGCTGATGATCGCCCAAGGCAACTAATTCTAGAAAGGACTCAAGGTCTGGATGAAGTGGCATGGTTCGCAATGGCTAAGGTAATCCTAGTGTGACGATTTGGGGTGCAGCTTGTTTAAACAAAGCCCGCCTGAATTCGTCATCAGTTCAATACGCGAACACTTTGGAAACACAATGCTGCCTAGTAAAAAAATACTGATTCTGCTGATGTCTTGTATCGGCATGGCCTACGCCGACGAGATCGAAATCCGCCGTACCACTGATGGCATTCCGCATATCAAAGCCAGTAATTGGCAGGACTTAGGGCAGGGCTATGGTTATGTGCAAGCGCAAGACGCGCTGTGCACTTTAAGCGAAGCCTTTCTGACTTTTGAGGGGCAGCGCAGCTTGCATTTTGGTGCTAAGCAGCGGCCCGAGCACGATTCGACTTTCGGCAAACCGACCAATCTTGAGCTGGATATTTTCTTTAAGGCCTTCGCGACGCCCGAGATGATTGCCGCGTATCGCGCCGAGCAGCCCGCAGATTTACAGGCGATGATTAGTGGCTTTGCTGTGGGTTTTAATCGCTATTTGGCCGAGGCCAGAGTTGCAGGCAAGGAACCCTGCTTGAAACAAGCGTGGGTTAGAAATATCAGCGCCGATGATATTTATCGCCGCATGTATGCCGCCAATATTGGCGCTGGCTATGCCAAGTTTATTCCGCAGATTGTGAATGCGCAGCCGCCGCAGCGTGCGAAAAAACTGGCCGCAACACCTAGCAAATTGGCGCAACAGCTGGCGCAAACGATAGGTAGTCGCCCCGGGATTGGCAGCAATGCTGTGGCGTTGGGCGGTGAAGTCACTGGTAGTAAAGAAACGGTATTGTTTGGCAATCCGCATTGGTATTGGAGCGGGCCAGATCGCTTTTATCAAGCGCATCTGACGATACCAGGAAAAATGAACGTCGCAGGCGTGTCTTTTTTGGGGATTCCGGTGATTATGATCGGCTTTAACGAGCAAGTTGCGTGGAGCCACACGGTGTCGGAAGCGCGGCGCTTTGGCTTGTTTGACTTAAAGCTCGCCACTCCAACACAGTATCAAGTGGATGGTGTCAGCAATAACATGCAAAGCCAAACGGTGAAAGTGCCGTTGCGCGGCGGAAAAGTGGCAAGCCGAACGTTGTATCGCAGCGAGTTAGGTCCGCTGGTCGATTTAGGCGCGGAGTCTCCGCTATTGGCGTGGAGCCAGCAAAAAGCTTTGGCAGTAAAAGACATTAATGCCGAAAATTTCAGGATTTTCCGTACTTTCTTTTATTGGAATCAAGCCCAATCGCTGGATGAATTCGTCGCTATTCAAAAGCGTGAAGCGGCGGTGCCGTGGGTGAATACCATTGCGATTGGCCGTAATGACGATAGGGTTTGGTACGGCGATATTGGCGCCATGCCGAATGCGCCGGATGATTTACGCCTGCGTTGCACCACGCCCGTCGCGCAAGCATTTGCGACATTAGATGCAAAAACGCCGGTGCTCGATGGCAGTCGATCGGCGTGTCAATGGCAAAACGACGCGAGCGCGGTGCAGGCTGGCGCAATGCCCGCCGCACAACAACCGGGCTTATTTCGGCGCGATTATGTCGCCAATATGAACGACAGTTATTGGCTGAGTAATCGCCTACAGCCCTTGGAGGGCTTCCCCGCTCTAATGGGAGGGGAGCGTGAAGTCGTGTCTTGGCGCAGTCAGTTAGGCCATCAAATTGCCGAGTCCTTATTGCAGCAAGCGCCGTTGCCAGCCAGCCAAGTGCAGCTGGCCTTACAACAACAGGTATTGGATGCACGCGTGTGGTCGGCTGAGCAATTTAAAGCGCCGGTGTTAGCCAGTGTTTGCCAGACAAAATCAGTGAAAGTGCAGGCAGATCCTCTGGATGGTAAAAAAATAGCCCGTACGGCCTCACTCAAGCAAGCGTGCCAAGTCTTAAGCGATTGGCGCAATACTGGCAATGCCGATGATCGAGGTGCGCATTTATGGGAGCAGTTCTGGGCGCGCATTGAAAGCTTGCCAGCGCAAGAAATCTACGCTCGGCCATTCGATTATCAGCAGCCGCTGGTGACGCCGAATGCACTCCGCGTTGCCGATCCACGCATTGCGCAAAGTTTGGGTGCGGCCGTTTTGGCGGTGCAGGCGAGTGGTTTGGCGCTGGATGCGCCACGGCGTGCATATCTCTACGCGGGGCAAGGCAAATCACGCGTGCCACTGTTTGGCGGCTGCCACGAGGCGGGATACTTTACCGTGGCGTGCGGCGAGCTAGGGGCGAAGGGCATCGATGGTGATTTCTTTGGCAATAGCTATTTGCAGTTGGTGCGCTTTACTGCCGAAGGTGTCGCAGCACATACCCTACTGGCGCATGGGCAGCAAGACCATGGCTTGATTGGCGTAGATAGCAATACGGCATTGTTGCGCTATGCAAAGAAAGACTGGCTGACGTTTCCATTTAGCGATGATGCGATTCAGGCCGACCTGAAAAGCCAGCAGCATTTGGCACCTTAACGCGGCGACATAGGTGGACGGCTAAATCAGCTGCGCGCTCGTAGCGGGTGGCGGTGCTAAACATCGCCCCTGCCACTTCGTCATTGTTATAAGGCCTTCCCTAAGACTTGGAAATCATTCATGTTTAAATTTCTATTGAAACAATCGCGCAGCTTGCTGTTTTTTACTGCCTTTGCAAGCGTGATTCATGGCGCTTGTAGCGTATTGCTCGTCACGCAAATTAGCGGTGCGTTGACTGCAGATGCGTTTGCTCGCGACCGTATGGCGCTGACTTTTGGTCTCACCGCTTTGGTGGTGATGCTCAGCCAAATGGCTGCATCGATTTTATCCGAGCGCTTAAGTCATCACGCCGATGCTCAGTTGCGGCTATACGTCAGCCAGCGTGTGATGGATACCGATTACCGCCATTTGGAGGCGGTGGGCGCCGCCAAAATTCAGTCGGCCTTGGCAGAACATACCGCCAAAGTGTCCGAGTTTTTTGTTAGTTTCCCGGCGATTTTGACCAATGCCGTCGTCGTGCTGGGCTGCTTGACTTATATGCTGATGCTATCGTGGCAAGTCTTTATGTTTGCTTTGCTGGTGTTGGCCTTAGGCTCCTTGGCGTATCACTTGGTACATTTACGCGCCATTGTGCATTTGGATGTTGCCGCTGATGAGCAAGATCGTTTGTTTGGCCATTTTCGCTCGCTGACCGATGGCGCAAAAGAATTACGCTTGCATCGCAATAAACGCACTGTTTTTGCCAAGAACGTCTTGGGTGAGTCGATTGAAACCGTTCGCCGTGAACGCACCAAAGGGATGTCGATTTTTCTATTATCGGCGAGTTGGAGTAATTTCCTAATTTATGCGTTTATTGGTTTGGTGTTGTTTGTATTGATTCGTGATGTGCCGAATCAAGCCAAAATCATGACAGGTTTTGCGCTGGTGTTTGTGTATATGGTGACGCCGCTAGAAGTGTTATTA